>JABFWJ010000190.1 GCA_013362295.1 Thermoleophilia bacterium | reverse complement strand
GCCCGCTCGACGCGCGCCGGCACGCTCTCGGCGCTCGCCTGGCTCCGCCCGCGGGCCGCGCGGAGTGCGCGCTTCGCGTGGACGCAGGCAGTCCTTGCCGGCCGCTCGACGCGGGCCGGCACGCTCTCGGCGCTTTCCTGGCTTCGCCCGCGCGTCGTGCAGGCCGCCCGGACCGCCGCGCAGTACACCGGGATCGCCGGGGCTCGGACTGCGAGAGGAGTCGCGTGGGTCGTCCCGCGCGTCGTCGAAGGCGTTCGCATCGCCGCCGCGACGGCGGGAAGGCTGGTGCTCGCAGCCATCGCGCTCGCCGCACGTGGCACCGCGCATGCCGCCCGCGATCTGGAGCGCGTCGCCGCCGGCACGGCCGAGCGCCGCAGGGCGTCTCTCGAGACGCGCCGCGCCCGGCGGCAGATCGACTCGGACGGCGCGCCGACACGCGATCCGTGACCCGCGCAGACGCGCGGTTCGTCACGACAGTCGGCGCGTGAGTCCAGCGCTCCGCGTCTTACTGCGCGTGCTCGGGATCGGCGCGCTCGTCGCCGGCGGCCTGGCCGTGGCGATCGCCGCGGTCGCCGCGATGATCCTGCTCGGGCCGCTCGTCTTCTGGCTCGCGTGGAACGTCCTCGACTTCGGGCACGCCGTCGGCCTGCCCGAGCTCGGCTTCTGGGGGATCGTCCTTGCGACGGTGTTTCTCGTCGTCGGCTGGTTCCCCAAGGTCGTGATCGCCGCCGTCGTCTTCCTCGTCGATCCGTCCTGGTTCCAGGGGACGGCGCAGGTGCGCTGGCCCGAGCCGACCTTCCGCAACTTCGTCGCCGTCGCGCTGCTCGCCCTGCTCGCGTCCCGCCCGCACGCGCACGCACACGGTCACCGCCGCCGAGGCTGACGGCGCCGCACGCGCTGCCTCAGGGTCGGACCTCGAGAGAGAGCCTGATCGTACTCCGACATGATCCCTGTGAAAGGTCTCTGGAGAGCGCTCGCCGCCGCAACGGTTGTCTGCCTCGTTCTTGCGGCGCCTGCACAAGCAGCCGCTCCGAACTACATCCTTGTCACGGGTCGCGGCCTCGCGCAGCCGGTTCTCCTGGCGAACTGGCAGGAGAACTTGAAACTCCTCCTCGCGGTGGGAAACGCACCTCGTGCCCGAGGCCGAGCCGCCGCGGGTCTGGCCGCGCGACCACGATTCGACCTCGCCGAGTTCTGGGATTGGGGCAGCCGCCCTCGTCCCACGAGCCCTGCGCAAGCGTCGCAGCACGGCTCGTTCTACCCGGCGCATGGCTTGCAGCCCGCCGTGATCGTGCTCACCGTTCAGGGAATCACGGTGCCCCGGCTGGTTCCTCGCTTCGTGCTGGCCCTGTTCGTGCGGAAAGGCATACCGACTCGAAGCTAGCCTCGGTGGCCCCGTCGCATCGTCGAGAGGACTTGCCGCAGGAGCGCGTCTTTCGCCATCCAGTAGGCGTCCGAGCCGCCCGAGGCGGCCGCCACCTTGATGTTGTCGTAGCGGCGAAGCAGAGACGCATCTGCCCGCATGTGGTCGCGCAACGCGAGCAGGAAGTCGTCGGGGGAACCAATGACGGTGACCTGAACACCCAGCGGAAGGGCATAGGCATCCGCAGAGAAGCTCGCGAACGTCGCCGTCCAGTTGTCTGGCTGGGCGGCCGCGAGCCGTTCGTCGAGCGTCTCCACAACAGCCGGGAACCGAGACTCGTCCACACGAACGTTGACGTCTACATCGCCCTTGGTGAGGCCGAAGGGGAGCGAGGTAGCGCCGATGTGGTGCACCTCGACATTCGCTAGCGCGCTACCAAGGTCGCGCTCGAACGACGCAATCACTTCCTGCGCGAGAGGAGCGAGCTCGCGAACATCAACCAGAGTGATCGGTGCTGCCGCCTCCATGACCTCATGATGCGCGAGAACACGCTTGCGCCGTTCACGAATAACCCCTGACCATCTTTAGTCTGCGCGCCGAGCGGCTCGTGCTCCGTGAGCCCGAGGCCCGGGACCGGGCGGCGGTCATCGAGCTCTTCGCCTCGCCAGAGGTGGGCACCTACCTCGGTGGCCCTCGACCGCGTGACGAGCTCGAGCGCGCGGTGCCTGAGGTGCCCAGGCGGCGCCCTGGCCTTTTCGTGGTCGATCTCGACGGAGCGATGATCGGCACGATCACGCTGGACCGGCGCGACGCAGAGCGTCCTGGACACGTCCGTCCGGATGCCGGGGAGGCCGAGCTCGGCTACATGTTCCTGCCGGAGGCGTGGGGATGCGGGTACGCCACCGAGGCGTGCGCAGCGGCACTCGACTGGTTCGCCGGCGCGCTTCCCAGCGAGCCGGTGGTGCTCTGCACCCCAGATCGCCAACGACCGCTCGATGCGCCTCGCCGCGAAGCTGGGGTTCACCGAGGTGGAGCGGTTCGAGGAGTACGGCGCCGAGCAGTGGTTCGGCGTGTGGTCCTCGGTCACGCTATCCGGTTGAGTTCGTGCGCGAAGGCGCGGCGGATCCACGACGAGACCGAGAGATTCATCGCTCGCTTCACGACGGGAACCCCAACTGACGGGCCTCGACTAAGTGTTGAGTCAACACAAAGCTTCGGAGGCCTCAGCCAGCTTTGTGTTGAGTCAACACAAGGTGCTAGGGCGCTCGGCTGGGCCCGCGTTCGCGAATGACGTCGCAGCGAGGGTGGTCGTCACCGGAGCCGATGAGTTTTCGATGGTCGGCCAGTCTCTACCGGGTACGAACCCGCAAGGGCCGAGAAACGCGCCTGAAGTATGACTCCGGAGGCTGCATGAAACTTCTTCTCACTTCCGCTGGCATCACCAACGCGAGCATCCACGACGCGCTCATCGACCTGCTCGGCAAGCCGATTGCCGAGTCCGCGGCCCTGTGCATCCCCACCGCTTCGTACGGGCACGCCCCGGGCGGGTTCGGCAGGGCGTGGTGGTTCATCAGCGGACAAGAACGCCGCTGCCCGATGACCGAGCTGGGGTGGAAGTCCATGGGCGTGCTGGAGCTCACCGCGCTGCCCAGCCTCGACGAAGATCGGTGGGTCCCGCTGGTCAAGGAGACCGACGTCCTGCTGGTGAACGGCGGCGATGCGTTGTATCTGTGCCACTGGATGCGGCAATCCGGCCTGGCAGACCTCCTGCCGTTCTTGCAAAGCACGGTCTGGGTCGGATTGAGCGCTGGGAGCATGGTGATGACCCCGCGGATCGGCGAGGACTTCGTCGGCTGGAAGCCGCCCACCGGCGGCGACGAAACGCTGGGGATCGTCGATTTCTCGATCTGCCCGCACCTCGATCACCCTGATCTGCCGGAGAACAGCATGGCCGACGCGGAACGGTGGGCGGCCGGCTTACCGAATCCCGCGTACGCGATCGACGACGACACGGCCATCAAGGTGGTCGACGGCTGCGTCGAGTCGTCTCGGAGGGGCACTGGAAGCTGCTCACCTCCAGCGCGGTAGCAAGCGAATCGCGTTAGGAGACAACGTGCGCTCCTCTGGGCGAGCGTTTACGTGTGCACCCTGAGCGCGCCCCGATGTATGGCTAAACGGAACTATCTAGTGGACCGGTCTCCCAGGTGGTCCCATTCGTCACGACAGTCTGATGTGGGATCAGCAAAAGGCTGTTGGCGAACTCGAAAGCCCGCAACCAGAAGTGTTATTTGTCTGGAAGCAGCCGTAATCGCGACCGCTTTCTGCCCTATTTCACGAAGATATTCAACCTTCGCATCGACGATGACACTATGCGGCGCCGCCTCCAAGAGCGCACCGATGACGACTGGCCGCTCGGCCAAGAGGGAGTCGAACTTATGCTCGAGCTAAATCGGAGCGACGAGAGACGGCCGGAGCGATAGATATAGACGCCACCCAGCCTCTCACCAAGTGGTCGACGAATTGCTTCGCTTAGCAAATTAAACGCCGCGCTGTAGCGTTTCGACAACGTGAGTCTCGTACCGCCCGATCCGCCGCTCTCGGACGGCGTCATCATCCTCCGTCCTATGGACGAGCGCGATTTGCCCACGATCGAGCGAGCCGCGAGTGACGCCGAAATTCTGAAATGGTTTGACCTGCACACGCGCAGTGCTGCTGTCTACCTGGCGGCGAAGCGTGAAGCGTGGGCAGAGGGAACAGCTGCTTCCTTCGCCATCTGCGACGCGACTCGGCCCGATATATGCCTGGGCCAAGTTTTCATCGAACGAGACCATGACGGTCGCGGTTCACTCGGCTATTGGCTTCTGGAAGACGGCCGAGGCAAGGGACGCGCCACGCGGGCCGTCCGGCTCATGGCGTCGTGGGCGCTGCCAGAGATGCGACTTGGCCGCCTGCAGCTTCATACGGACCCAGAGAACGTCGCGTCTCAGCATGTTGCAGAGAGGGCAGGCTTTACGCGGGAGGGCGTTTTCCGCGCCTACAACGGTCGCAGGGACGGCACCCGCGCCGATGCTTTCGTCTACTCGCTGCTTCCGCAGGACCTAGCGCCCACCCGTTTCGCCAATCCCTCCTAGGAGCTGAGGCGTGGGGCGTCGGGCTGGGCGAGCGTTCCGCACTGACGCCTGGAGCCCCTGGAGTAAGTGTTGACTCA
>JABFWJ010000044.1 GCA_013362295.1 Thermoleophilia bacterium | reverse complement strand
GATCGTCGGCGTGATCCTCTTCAGCGTCTGCCGCAGCCGCTCGGCGAGGGTCTTCTGGGCCGTCTGGCCGGGCTGGGTCTGGTTCGCCGTGATGGCGACCGGCAACCACTTCTGGCTCGACTGCATCGCCGGGATCGGGGTGGCGCTGATCGCGATGGCGATCGTCTACAACGAGCGCGTCCGCCTCGTATTTGCCGCTCGTCGGGCGTAACCGACCGCCTGCCGACCCGAACCGGGCGGAAACGGGAGACGCTGGTACGGTCCCGCGCGTGACGAGAGCCGCCGCGATCAAGCATGGGTACACGACCGGTGCCCGCACGCTCGCCTCGCGCTCCGTCCTCGGCCTTGCCCGCACTCGCGTGACGCCGAACGCCCTCACCGCGAGCGGCGTGCTGCTCTGCGGAATCGCCTCGGTGCTCGTCCTCTTCGAGAATCGCAACGAGCTCGTGTTCTACTGGCTCGCGGCCGTCGTCTTCGTCGTCGGCTCGCTGCTCGACATCCTCGACGGGGCCCTCGCGCGCGCCGGCGGCAAGACGACGCCGTTCGGCGCGTTCCTCGACTCGACGACCGACCGGATCAGCGAGGGCTTCATGCTGACCGCGATCGCGTACGTCCTGGCGCGCCACGACCATCCCGTCTTCGTCGCCGTCGCGGTCACCGCGGTGGCGGGCTCGTTCCTCGTTTCCTACACACGCGCGAAGGCGGAGGCGCTCGGCCTGCGCGGCGACGTGGGCATCGGCTCACGCGCCGAGCGCGTGGTCGTCATCACGGCAGGGCTCGTGCTCGCACCGTGGGGCGTGCTCCCCTGGTCGCTGGTGCTGCTCGCCGCCACGGCGTGGATCACCGTGGGCCAGAGGGTCCTGCACGTCCGCAAGCAACTGATGGAGGCATCCAGTGAGTGAACCGAACGGTAACGGTGGCGAGCGGCAGCAGGAGAAGGTCCGCGTCGCGATCATCGGCGTCGGCAACTGCGCGAACTCGTTCCTGCAGGGGCTGACCTACTACAAGAACGCGAAGCCGGACGAGTTCGTCCCCGGCCTCATGCACGTCGACCTCGGCGGCTACCACATCAGCGACGTGGAAGTCGTCGCCGCCTTCGACGTCGTCAAGGGCAAGGTCGGCGTCGACCTCGCGGACGCCATCTGGGCGCATCCCAACGACACGATCAAGTTCGCCGAGGTCGCGCACACCGGAGTGACCGTGAACCGCGGCATGACGCTCGACGGCATCGGCAAGTACCTCTCGCAGATCGTCGAGAAGGACGAGCGCCCGACCGACGACATCGTCGGCATCCTCAAGGAGCGCCGGGTCGACGTCGTCGTCAACTACCTACCGGTCGGCTCCGAGGACGCCGTTCGCTGGTATGCGGAGCAGATCATGGCCGCGGGCTGCGCGATGGTGAACTGCATGCCGGTGTTCATCGCTCGCGAGGACTACTGGAACAAGCGCTTCCGCGATGCAGGCGTGCCGGTCATCGGCGACGACATCAAGTCCCAGGTCGGCGCGACGATCACCCACCGCGTGCTCACGTCGCTCTTCCGCGAGCGCGGCGTGCATCTCGACAAGACGATGCAGCTGAACGTCGGCGGGAACTCGGACTTCCTCAACATGCTCGAGCGCGAGCGGCTCGAGTCGAAGAAGATCTCGAAGACAAACGCCGTCACGTCGATGCTCGACTACGACCTCGGCGACAAGAACGTCCACGTCGGCCCGTCCGACTACGTGCCGTGGCTGACCGACCGCAAGTGGGCCTACATCCGCCTCGAGGGCTCCAGCTTCGGGGACGTGCCGCTGAACGTCGAGCTGAAGCTCGAGGTGTGGGACTCGCCGAACTCGGCCGGCATCGTGATCGACGCCGTGCGGCTCGCAAAGCTCGCGCTCAACAACGGCATCGCGGGCTCCCTCGAGGGGCCGAGCTCCTACCTGATGAAGTCGCCTCCGCGGCAGATCCCGGACGACGACGCGTACGAGCTCGTCGAGGAGTTCATCGAACGCAACCGCCGGAACGTCCCGACGCCCGCGCCAGCGGAGGTGTAGTCCGAACGGCTCGAATCTGGTTCGGCTGCGCCGAACCAGGTTCGGTCGAGCCACCGAATCTGATTTCGCGTAGCGACACCAGATTCGAGCCGTTCGGTTGGCTTACTTCGTGACGACCTTGGCAGACCAGATCGAGGTCAGGTCGTTGACCGCCTTGTCGCGCGTGGCGAGCGGCGCGAGGCCGAAGCGGTGCTCGATCGTCGCGAGGATCGACGTCGTGTCGTGCTCCTTGCTGTCGACGACGAAGGTGTTCTTGAGACCGGGCGCGATGACGAGCGCGGGGATGCGCGTGCCGGGGCCGAAGAGGTCGTGCGGGCCGTTCTCGTTGCCCTGACCCGGCGGCGGGACGTGGTCCCACTGCCCGCCGAACTCGTCGTAGGTGACGATCACCATCGTGTCCTTCGCGCAGTTTCCACCCTCGATGAACTGAAGGACGTGGGTGAGCTTCGAGTTGCCGTTCGGCGTGCTTGCGTAACCCGGATGCTCGTTCTCCTCGCCGAGCGGCTTCCAGAACGAGACCGGCTTGAGCGCGCACTTGTTCGGCTTGCGTGACGCGTCCAGCAGCTTGAGGAAGTCGGCCTCGTCCTGCAGGTGCACGCGTCCGGGCGTGCCCGGGGCGTAGTTCGCGTAGTAGTTGAACGGCTGGTGGTGGTACTGGAAGACGTTGTCCGGACACACGGGGTAGACGAACTTCGCGCCCGGGTCCTTGTTCGGGTTCGTGCAGTTCGGGCCCGACCCGTTCGTGTAGCCGGGATCGGTCGTCAGCCCGGCTGCGTCGGCCCAGCCGCCCGAGTACCAGGCCCAGTCGATGTTCTTCGCCGACAGCCGGTCGCCGATCGTCGGGTTCGTCTGCACGGCGAGCTTGTCGCCGAACGTGCCCGAAGGCTCGAACGACGGCTGCATCGTGTTCACGGCGAAGTTGCCGCACGCCAGCGTCGCCTTCGGCGCGGGGCACGTGACCGTGAAGTCGCTGTCCTTGTACGTCGCCGCCGGGTCCGGCTTGTAGAGCGGATACGACCGCTGCGGGAACCCGGCGGAATCGAGCAGCGAATGCTGCGTCGCCGGCGCGTTCGGATCGCTCGGCGCCTGCGCCGCGATCAGGTACTGGTGGTTCAGGAACGAGCCGCCGAAGGCGGCCTGGAAGAAGTCGTCCGCGATCGCGTAGTGCGGATGCTTCGCGGAGTGCAGCCACTTGTAGATCGGCAGCTGCTTCGTGTCGTAGACGCCCAGCGTCATGCCGATCGCGTCGCTGCCGACCATGTAGCGGTTCTGTGCGCCGCCGTTCAGCTGATACTGCTCCTGGTAGAACTTGTGCACGAGGTCGCGGGTGCAGCCTCCCGGCAGCCCCTGGCCGTTCGGAACGCCGTTCGGGAACGAGAAGGCCTTCAGCGGCGGCGGGCAGGTCCTGGCGGTCGACGGCAGGAGCGGATCGATCGTGAACGGCTTGTTGGCGAACGCGCTGGTGATCCCGTGCGCCTGATCCGTGCACGTCGCCGCCATCGCAGCGAGGTTCACGTCGTTTTGCCGCAGGCAGCCGTACGCTGCGCCTGACTGGTCGACCTGCGTCGTGTGGGCGGGATCCGCGTTGCCGAGCCCGTTCACGCCCTCCCAGCCGCCGTACAGGTTGTCGAAGCTGTGGTTCTCCTCGTAGATGACGACGATGTGCTTGACCTTGCCGAGCGGCGAGCTCGCACCGCTCGAGACAGAGGCCGCAACGACCGTGACTCCGAGCGCGCAGAGCGCGGCGAACGCGGCTGCGCGTCCCCTTCCGACGTGACGCATGTTCAACCCCTCCCGGATGTCTGACGGCGGGAGTCTGACAATTCCCTCGCGGCTACGCTTCGGTTGCATGCGGGTCTGCCTGGTGACTCCCTTCGCGTGGTCGCAGCCCCACGACGTGAACGACCACGTCGCAGGGGTCGCCGGCGCGCTCCGCTCGTTCGGCCACGAGATCACCGTCGTCGCTCCCTCGACGCGCGCCGCCGACCTGCTCGCCGGGCGGCGCACGCTCCTGCGCGGCGAGCGGGCCGATGTGATCGCCGTCGGGCCCGCGATCCCGGTCTCGCGGCGCTCGCAGCTCGGGGTGCCCGTCGGCGTCCAGGCCAACCTGCGCCAGGCGCTCGGACAGGGCGCATTCGACCTGGTGCACGGCTTCGAGCCGGGCCTGCCGTCGCTCTCGTACCTCGCGCTCCGCGACAGCGACGCGCTCGCGGTGGCGACGTTCGTCTCCGCGAACCGGCTCGGCTACCCGCCGGCCCGCTCACAGCGCGAGAAGCTGCTCGGACGGCTCGACGCGCTGATCGCGCTCTCCGAGCCGATGCGGGAGGCGGCCGAGGAGCGCTTCCCCGGGGACTATCGCGTCCTGTCGTCGGGCGTCGACGCCCACCTCTTCGCCCCCGCCGAGAAGCGAAAGCGGATCGTCGTCGAGCTGCGCCCGAACGAGCGCGTGGTCGCGCGCGGCGTCCTCCACGCCGTGCGAGAGCTTGCGGGCTGGGACGTGGTGCTGCTGCGCACCCGCCCGCTGATCGGACGGCCCGCGATCCCGCGCGCCC
>JABFWJ010000305.1 GCA_013362295.1 Thermoleophilia bacterium | reverse complement strand
AGTTCGAGCACGGGGATGCGAATCACTGGACTCAGCCACCCGACAGCTTTGACGCGATCCTGACCATGTCGGTGCTGGATCACATCCCCGACGACGCGACCGAGGATCTGGCCGAGAATTTCGCCCGCACGGCGACGAAGTACGTCATTGCGGTCGAGCTCTGGGACGGCGAGAACGCGACGCGCGGGCCCTTCAAGTACAGCCGCGACACGAAGGCGCTTTTCGAGCGCCACAGGTTCGAGACCGTGCGCTGGGAGGTCGCTCCGGGGCAGTACGACACCGAGCACAGCCTCCTCTGGCTGTATGTCGGGGCACCGCCGCGCTCGAGCGGCTCTGCTAAAAACAACGATTAGTCACGCCCGCGCCGAGTCGGGAGGGGAGCAATGGCAGAGGTTTTCGAGTTCGACCCGCGGTTCGTTCGTACGTGCTCGTTCGCAACGCTGCACACCCCGGGGTACGGGACGCGCGTCACGCTCTACAACGGCGTTCTGGACGGAAACCCATTCGCGGCGCCCATGCACGTCTCGATGTCGGCGTTCGCTCCCGACGGCCGCTACATGGGCACGACAGAACCGTTCCTCCGGCTGAACCCTGGGCAGATCGACAAGGTCGAGGTCGACGAGATCCTGAAGGGCGTGGTCGCTCCCGAAGGCGAGGAACTCCGCGACGTCCTCGGCGTCCTGCACCTCGTGCCGGAGAAGTGGCTCGGCAAGGAATCCGTCGAGGTCAGCAAGGGCGAGTTGATGACGCATGTCTTCTCGACCGACGATTTCGTGGAGTTTTTCTCGTATCGCGGCCACGTCGTGACCGGCGTCGCCTACCAGACGGGCCCGATGAACGATCTCCGGCTCAGCACGACGCGCACGACGACGATTCAGGCGCCGAAGGTGATCGTCAGCGACAAGGTCGACACGATCTTCCTCCTGATGAACGTCTGCACGCGCATTGATTACGACGACGACGTGACGCTCCGCTTCAAGATTTTCGACGCGAAGGGCGAGGTCGTGACCGAGTCGTCGATCACTGTTGCCGGCTGGACGTTCCGTCTGCTCAGCTGTCGCGAGGTGCTGGAACAGGCCGGGGCGCTCGAGGAGTTTCAGCAGCGCGGCGGTCTCGGGACGCTGTACGGCCTCGCGACCGACGGCTCGCTCGTACCGCTGTCGATGACTCGCAACGACTCGACCGGCGCGATCGCCGTCGACCACACGCTGCCGCCCGTGTACTACGTCAACAAGTGGGGCGGGCCGCTGCGGAAACAGGCGAACGAGCGCCTCGCCGAGCGACTGTTCGCGAACGTCGCACAGAAGGCGGCCGTCTGATGCCGGCGCTGAAGGATCTGCCGACCGCCGTTCGGTTCAAGGCACGGCAGGAACTGAAGAGCCGCCTCGTCCGTGGTGGCCGTGTTCCGCGGTACGCATACCGGCACTACTTCATCGAGGACGACGGGCTGCACAGCCGCGTCCACATGCAGAACTTCTACTCCACGATGTGGCCCCATCTCGAGGAAACCGTGCGCGTGCGCGTCGAGGCCTTCGACGCCTCAGGGAAGTCGCTCGGTCATCGCTACTACGAGCTTGCCCCGTTCGGGGGACTGTACCTCGAGGTGCGCGACCTCCTCGCGTCCCTCGGCGCGTCGAGTCGCGAGGGAACCGTTCTCCTGGACGCAGAGCCGCCGAGGCGCGTGCTCGACGACCTGACCTCGTTCCCGTTGCCGGACCAGGAAGAGCTGCTCATGGGTACGCCGTTCTGGATGGCGTACTACGACGCCGACGAGAATTACATGTATGTGCACTCGATCTCGCCCGAGATGGGGACGCTGTACGGCGTTCCACGTCCGGTTGGGAAGCTGCTGATCGAGGGAGCAGACGAGCAGGCGGGAGCCTGGCGCGCAGGTCGGCTCCTCGACGCCGGCGGCCTCGAGGACTTGCAGCTCGTCCTGGTCAACCACTCGGGCGGCACCAGGACGCCGACCGTCGGGGTCTACGACGCAGACGACGACGCGGCGATCTGGAGCTCCGAGTCGACGCTCGCAGCGCATGAGGTCAAGCGCTTCCGCGTCCCCAGGGAGAAAATCGAGGCGTTCCGCCAGCGGAAGCCCTCAGGTCGCTTCCGGGTCGGCGTCGGACCGATGCCGACGTCGAACGGCAAGCCGTATCTGCTCATGCGCTACGGCGACGGCCCGCTCAGCCTGCACCACGGCTAAGAACTCGCTTCAGGAGAGGGCCCGGCCCGGCACGGGCTCGTCACGAGCCATCGCCGAGACCGCTTCCTCGACCCCGTGCAGCGGGGTCTCGAGCAGGCTGTGGGCCCGCGCGCTGTCGAGCGACGTGTCGAGCGGCCGCGGCGCGCGGAGGGCGACCTCGGCGATCGAGCCGCGCTTGACGAGCGACGGGTCGAGCCCGAACCGCTCGGCGACCAGCACTCCGAAGTCGTACTTGTTCACCGCGGGCCCGCCGAGATGCAAGAGGCCGGTGACGTCGCCCAGCGCGATCTCGACGAGCGCGTGCGCGACGTCGCGGCAGTAGAGCGGCGAGAAGACGACGTCCTCGAAGCCCACGACCTCGCGCTCCGCCTCGAGCTCGCGCAGGAGCCATTCGGCGAGGCCATGGCCGCGGCTGGAGCGCCCGAAGAAGTTCGTCCGCACGCAGACTCCGCTCGCCGTGGCGAGCACATGCTCCTCCGCGCGGAGCTTCGAGCGCGCGTACTCGTTGACCGGCGCAGGCTCGTCGTCCTCCGAGTAGCCGCCGCGCGTCCCGTCGAAGACGGAGTCGGTCGAGATGAAGACGAGCCGCGCCGGCGCAGCGGCCAGCAGCTCCGTCGACAGTCGGTTCATGCGGTCGGCGACGTCGGGCTCGGTCTCGCAGCGGTCGACGTTCGTCAATGCAGCTGCATGCACGATCACGTCCGGCTCCTGCACGTCGAGCAACCGGGCGGTTGCCTCCGGGTCGGTCAGGTCGCAGTTGACGCCGCCGCTGAGCGGCGGTGAGGTATGCGAGACCGGTACGACGGTCGCGCTGCTCGCGCGGAGCGCCGGCTCGAGATAACTGCCGAGCAGCCCGGTTGCGCCGGTGAGCAGGATCTTCACGAGGCGTCCCGCAGCGCGAGCTCGCACACGGCGCGGATCGCCGGATCCTCGTCGAGCTCGGCGAGAGCGGACAAGGGGAACGTCGGCTTGCCCCGCCAGCGCTCGTCGAGGGTGCGGAGCTCGATCATCGAGTCGTAGAAGAACACGTGCGCGTACGCGAGTGCGCGCTCGTGCTGTTCGCGGCTCAACGACAGGTGCGTCGGGTCGGCGAGCAGCCGGTCGAGGTGCTCGGGGCCGGTGACGTCGTACGTGAAGCCCTTGCCGCGGTAGTGGACGTCGGCCGCGACCAGCACCGGACGTCCGAGCAGCACCGCCTCGAGGCCGATCGTCGAGGTGTAGACGAGGACGGCGGTCGCGGCCTGGATCAGGGCGTACGAGTCGACGGCGCTGTCCGGCCCGTGCAGGTGGACGTTGGGCGGGACGTCGGGGAACCGCTCCGCGAGATAGTCGACGGCCAGGTCGGCGGACTCGAATCCGCGCACACGCGTCTCTGCCGGGTGCGCCCGGACATCGAGGTGGACGTCCGGCCGCCCCGCAGCCCACGCGACGACGTGCTCGAGCCACGCGAACATGTCGTCGAAGCCGATGTCGCGCAGTGCCACCGCCGTGTCCCACGACACGTTCGTGAAGAGCGCGAGCCGCGTCGTCTTCTCGGCGACAGGAGGCGGGGCCCCCGGCGTCGCGAACCCCGCCCAGAGCGCCTCGCTTCCCGCCGTGCGCTCGGCGATGTCCTGCTCGACGCGGGCACGCTCGGCGGCCGTGGGCACCTTGGACGGGCGCGCCTCCCAGAGCGCGTCGACCTCGTAGAACGAGGCCGGTGCGCCGCTCGAGACGAAGACCGTTCCGGGCCGTCCAGGGAAGTCGTACGTGACGACGGGGATGCCGCGCTCGCGCGCGAGTGCGGTCATGACGGACTCGGCGAAGAAGAGGCCGCTCACCATCACGACCGACTTCGGCCGCTCCCGGTCGAGGAGGCGCGCGAAGCCGCGTGCGACGATCACAGCCGACTCGACGAACTCGCGGAACTCGAGCCGCTCGTGGAGCGTGCGCCCGGTAAGCCCGCTCCGCGTCACCCAGAGCGTCGAACGAACGACGTGCTCCGCGGGGCGGATGCCCTCGATCTCGAAGGCGTCGAGATCTTCGGCCGCTGCGACGAGCTCCGAGAGCTCCTCGCGCTCCGCGTCGTCGACCAGCGCGTCGAGCACGACGAACGGCAAACCGGCGGCGTCGAGCATGCCGGTCACGTACGCGCGGCACTGGGCGCACGGCTGCGGGAACTCGGAGCGCGGCCGGCCGAGCTCGGTGCGCGGCAGGCCGCCGCCGCAGACGACGAACCTCGGGCGCGCTCCCCGCCGCCGCAGCGCATGCCCGAGCAGGAACTCGAACGCGACGTGCGTCGTCCACCCGCGGAACGACATGACGAGCACGTCGGCGCCGCCCGTGGCCGCGGGCGCTGCCGGTCCCAGCGCACGCGCCTCCTCCAGCTCCGACGCCTCGGGAGTGCGCGGGA
>JABFWJ010000025.1 GCA_013362295.1 Thermoleophilia bacterium | reverse complement strand
GTCGACCTTGAAGAACTTCGCCGCGGCCTGAACCGCGCGTCCCGACTCGTTCATGAAGGTCTCGGGCTTGAGCAGCGCGACCTTGTGCCCGTCGATCCGGACCTCGGCGAGCTGGCTGTTGAACTTGGAGCGCCACGTGCCCCCGTGCCGGCGCGCGAGCTCGTCGACGACCATCCAGCCCACGTTGTGCCGGTTGCGCGCGTACTCGCGGCCGGGGTTCCCGAGCCCGGTGACGAGCAGGTCGAGCGAGGTGCCGTGGCGCCTCGGCCACAGCCGCATGATCAGCCTTCGGTGGTGCCGGGCTCGGCGCTCTCGCCCGTGCCGGCGTCGGCCTCGCCCTCGGCGGCAGCCTCTTCGGCACCCGCCTCGCCCTCGGGCACTTCGCCCTCGACTTCCTCACCCTCGACCGGCTCGGGCTCCTCCTCGCGCATCGGCGCGGTGACGGTCGCCAGCACGGTCTCCTCGAGGTCGTCGAGGAGCTTCACGCCCTCCGGCACGCGCAGCGACGAGAGGCGAAGCGAGTCGCCGATCTGCAGCTGCGAGACGTCGACTTCGAGGTGCTCGGGGACCTCCATCGGGAGGGCCTCGACGTTGAGCTCGTTCGTGACCTGGGAGAGCACGCCGCCCTCCTTCGCGCCTTCGGGCTCACCGTGGAGGTGCAGCGGGACGGTCGCATGGATCGGCTGGTCGAGGCGGACTTCCTGCAGGTCGACATGGATGATGTGGCCCTTCACCGGATGCTGCTGATACTCCTTGAGCACCGACGAGTGTGCCTTCCCGCCCTCGACGACGACGTCGAGCACGGCGTTCAGCCCGCCGGACGTCGTGAGCGCCGCGCGCAGCGAGCGCTCCGCGATCGTAATCGCGACCGGCCGCTCGCGTCCGTAGTGGACGCCGGGGATCATCCCCTGCCGGCGCAGCCGGCGGGACTCGGCCGAGCCGAGGACGGCACGGTTCTGGACCATCAGCTTGACACGCTCTCCAGCCACGACGCAGCAGTGTAGCTATCAGTGGATATGCAGGTTGATCCCGAGCAGCAGCAGCGGCCACAAGACGACCGCGAGCACGGCGCTCAGCACCGCGCGCAGCGTGCCGAGATGCTCGAAGTAATGCTTCTGCGCGGCGATCGCCACGCCGACGATCAGCCAGATCAGAGCCAGCAGACGGCTTCGGAACATGAAACGAGCCTGCCCGGTAGACCGCAAGGTTGAACCACGCCGCCGGGTCTACGCCGTACAACCGACGCGAGCACGCTCTCTGTGCTCCCCACACTCGAGCGGAGGGCCCGGCTCTGCGGTGCCGGGCCTCCTCCGTTTTTCGCTAGAAAAGCTGGTTCTCGCCGCCGAAGATCGCGCTGACGGAGTCGTCGGCGAAGACATTCATGATCGTCTCCGCGAGCAGGGGCGCAACGGTCAGGACGGTCATGTGCTCGGGCTTGGCGATCGGGTCGATCGGAACCGTGTCGGTCACGACGATCCCGGCAATGTCCGCTTCGCTCAGGCGCTTCAGCCCCTCGGGCGAGAGCAGCGCGTGAGTCACGAACACGTAGACCTCCGTCGCGCCGTGCTCCTTCAGGGCCTGCGCGCCCGCGATCAAGGTGCCGCCGGTGGTCGTGATGTCGTCGCCGATGATCGCGATCTTGTCGCGGACGCGGCCCGTCACTTCGGTGACCGAGACGACGTCGTGCGACGGGCGCGTCTTGTGCATGATCGCGAAGTCGGCGTCGATCATCTCGGCGAAGCGGACGGCGTGTTTCGCGCGGCCCGCGTCGGGCGCGACCGAGACGACGCCCTCGCCGACCAGGCCGAGGTCGCGGAAATGCCGGGCGAACAGCGGCAGCGACGTCATGTGGTCGACGGGGATCGTGAAGAAGCCCTGGATCTGGCCGGCATGCAGGTCCATCGTCAGAACGCGGTCTGCTCCGGCGAGCTGCAGCATGTCGGCGACGAGACGCGCGGAGATCGGCTCGCGCGGCTTTGCCTTGCGGTCCTGCCGCGCGTACGGGTACCACGGGATGACGGCCGTGATGCGCTTCGCGGATGCGAGCTTCGCAGCCTGGATCATCAGCAGCAGCTCCATCAGGTTCTGGTCGACCGGATGGCAGCCGGTCTGGACGAGGAAGAGGTCGGCGCCGCGAATCGACTCGTCGAAGCGGCAGTACGTCTCGCCGTTGCCGAACGTGTGCAGCTCGATCTCGCCGAGCTCGACGCCGAGCTGTTCGACGATCCGTTCGGCGAGGGCCTTGTGCGAGCGACCGGAGAACACCATCAGCCGCTTCTGCGGGCCGCGCTCGAGCCAGTGTCCCGGCTGGGGCTGTGTCACGGCCTCGGGCGTCTCGAGCCCGGGAAGGGTGAGCTCAGGGGTCGCGCTGACGGGCTGCATACCCCTCCTTGTTCTCCTGGCGCGGCCGGGCAATCCCGAGCGCGTCTGCGGGGACGTCTCGTGTTATGACCGATCCCGCTGCAATCCATGCTCCGTCCCCGATCTCCACCGGTGCCACGAAGCCATTGTGGATACCGGTCCTGACGTTGCTTCCGATCGACGTCCGGCCCTTCGGCTGCCCCGGCCGGTGCGGAAAGTTCGCCGTGATCGCGCCCGCGCCGACGTTCGTATCGTCGCCGATCTCAGCGTCGCCGATGTAGGAAAGATGAGGCACTTTGGTCCGGGCGCCGATGCGTGAATTCTTGATCTCCACGAAGGTGCCCGCCTTGGAGGACTCCCCGAGGACCGTTCCGGGGCGAAGGTAACAGAACGGCCCGATCGTCGCGTTCCGTCCGATGTGGGCGTCGATCGCGACGGTGTGGGCGCCGATCTCGGCCCCGGTCGCGACCCGCGTGCGACCGCGGAGAAACGTGAACGGCTGCACGGTCGTGTCGGGATCGATCTCCACCGTCGGTTCGATCCACGTCGTCCTCGGGTCGACGATCGTGACGCCAGCGAGCATGTGCGCCTCGTTGATCCGGTCGCGCAGGACTGCGCCGGCCTGCGCGAGCTCGACGCGCGTGTTGACGCCGTCGGTCTCGCGCGCGTCCGCCGCCACGTGCGCTGCGACCTTGCCGCCGCCACCGGCGACGATCGCGATCGCGTCGGTGAGATACAGCTCGCCCTGGACGTTCTTCGGCTCCAGCTTGTCGAGCGCGGGCCACAGCGCAGTGGCGCGGAAGACATAGATCGACGAGTTGATCTCGCGGATCTTCTGCTCCTCCTCGTTCGCGTCGGTTCCTTCCACCACCCTGAGCACCGAGCCGTCGGCGGCACGGACGACGCGGCCGTACAGGCGGGGGTCGTCGGGCTCGGCGCTGAGGATCGTCGCGTCTGCGTCCTCGCGATGGTGTGTGTCGAGGAGCGCGTGCAGCAGCTCAGCGGTGAGCAGCGGCGTGTCGCCGGAGAGGACGAGCACGTCTCCCTCGTGCCGTTCGAGCGCGGCACGCGCCGCGCGGACGGCGTCGCCGGTCCCCAACGGCGATTCCTGGACCACGACCTCGACGGCGCTGTGCACGAACTGATCGCGTGTCGAGGGCGACGCGACGACGACGATCGGGTCGGCGCCCGTCTCGTGCGCCGTCGCGATGATCCAGTCGACCATCCTCCGGCCGAGGATCGGGTGGAAGTGCTTCGGCACGGCGGACTTCATCCGTGTGCCGAGCCCTCCGGCCATGACGACGGCTGCGAGCGGCGTCTCGTTCACGGCGAGAGACTAGAGCCTGTCCGCGCTAGTAGATTTGAACCGCGACAGAGGTGCGACCTCACGCAGCTGGGGCGCCAGGATTCGAACCTGGGATCGCGGGACCAAAACCCGCTGCCTTACCGCTTGGCTACGCCCCACCGTCGGCGAATTCTAGGGACGGCGTCGACCGACCCGGCGCGCGCGGATCCAGCCGTGTCCGCGCGCGGCGAGTCCCTTCGCCAAACGACGTGTCGGAACTGTGACGAACAATCCACAGAGTGGCCGGGAACGGCGCGGATGGCGCTTTCCCCACGCTCGAGAGGCCGAACGCCGTCGCCAAACGACGTGACATGTCTTGCGCACGCATGTCCCCTCGCGGGACGACGTGCGGGCTGCGATCCGGGACTGGCGCCCCGGGCGCGGTGGCTACGGGCGCTCTCTGAAGAGGAAGAACAGGGCGACGATCGCGAGCACGGCGATGACGCCGATCGCGAGCGCCTTCACGATCCCGAGCGCAATCGGGACACAGAGGACGAGCACCTGCGACGCGGCAAAGATCCAGCTCAGCTGACGCAGCGCGTCGGAGCGGTTCGAGCGGCCGACGTACCACCAGAAGCCGACGGCGATGACCGCGAGTGCAACCGCCGCCCACCAGTGCAGCGCGTGGAAGAGATAGAGCAGGCCCTCGATCGCGGCGAGCCAGAGTGTGATCCTCAGCCGACGCTCGCGCAGCCAACGCCCCGAGCGCGAAGAGCCATGCTCGATCGCGTGGGTCCCGTACATCGCGTTCAACCGTACCACGCAGGCACCGTGACCCAAGTGCGCCCGAGGTGCCCCAGCGCGCGCGCCGCGCGCGCCGCATCGGCGGTGCGATTGAAGAGACCGAACAGCGTCGGACCGGCACCGCTGACGTCGGCACGGAACGCGCCGTGGGCTCGCAGCTCC
>JABFWJ010000006.1 GCA_013362295.1 Thermoleophilia bacterium | reverse complement strand
TCGGACGCGTCTACAACCGCCCTAGCCGGTTGAGGCATGGCCCGTCGTTTGGCGACGGGACTGGTCTCGCAGAGCCGTGGCCGAAGAGGACACGTGGGTGTCAGCGCTTCTTGCCGGGGTTGAGCAGGTTCTTCGGGTCGAACGTCTGCTTGATCCGGTTGTGCAGGTCGTAGCCGGCCGCGCCGAGCTGGTGCTCCAGCTGGCCCCGCTTCAGCCAGCCGATGCCGTGCTCGCCGCTGATCGTGCCGCCGAGGCTGAGCGCGAGCTCGAACAGCTCGCGGCAGGCGTCGTCGGCGCGCTGCTCCTCGTCGAGGTCCTCCGGCGAGAAGAGGAAGGTCGAGTGGATGTTGCCGTCGCCCGCATGCCCGAACGACAGCGCGACGACGTCGTGGCGCGCTCCGATCTCGAGCGTTTCCCGCGCCACGTCGCGCAGGCGGTCGAGCGGCACCGCGATGTCCTCGCTGTAGGCGCCGCCGCGCTGCGCGAGGATCGCGAACGCCGCGCCGGCGCGCCACCGCCACAGCTCGGCGACGTCGGCGGGATCCTCCGGCGCGTGCACCGCCACCGCATCCTCGGCGAGCGCTTCCTGAAGCTCGGCCGCGACGCGCCGTGCCTCGCTCGCCGACCCGTCGGCTTCGGTGATGATCATGAACGCGGCCCCCTCCGGGATGCCGAAGGGATACGCATCGCCGGAGAACCGGAGCGTCGTCTCGTCGAGGTACTCGATCGCAGCCGGCACGACGCCCGACCCGAGCACGCGCTCGATCGCGCTCACACCTGCTTCCGCGTCGCGGTACAGGCCGACCACCGGCAGCTCGAGTTCCGGCGCCGGAACGAGGCGAAGCCACGCGGCGGTGACGAGCCCGAGCGTCCCTTCCGATCCGATCAGCAGGCTCTTGAGGTCGTAGCCCGCGACGTCCTTGCGCACCGGTCCACCGACGCGCACGATCTCACCGGGCGGGATCACCGCCTCGATCCCCGTCACCCAGTGACCGGTGACGCCGTACTTGAACGCGTGCGGCCCGCCGGCGTTGCACGCGATGTTGCCGCCGATTTGCGAGAGCTCTGCGGCTCCCGGATCGGGAGGGAAGCGCAGCCCGCTCTCGCGCGCGAGCCGTTGCACGTCACCGGTCGTGACACCTGCCTCAACGTGCATCCGCCAGAGCAGCGGGTCGAATTGCCGAACTTTGTTCAGCCGCTCGAACCCGACGACGACGCCCCCGCCGACCGGGATCGCGCCGCCGGCGAGACCGGTGCCGCCGCCGCGCGCGGTCAAAGGCACGTCGTTCTCGTAACACCAGCGCACGAGCGCTGCGACCTCTTCCGTGGACGAAGGTAGGACAACAGCTTCGGCCGTTCCCTGGACACCGCGCCCCATCAGGTCGGCGAGATACCGCCCCTGCGGCTCGACGACGGACTCGGGTGCGACAACCGACCGGAGGTCCACGCCGACGAGGCTACCCTGTCCGGCGGTACGGATCGCAATCGATAAAGGAGCCGCATGAAACTACTTGCACTCGCTGTTCTCGTCGTGTCCCTGGCCGTTCCCGCGCTCGCCGCATCGGCGGCGCAGTCAGCGCCGACCCTGACCGCGGCCGTGGGCCCGGGCTTCGCGATCAAGCTCACCGAAGGTGGGCAGAAGGTCACGAACCTGACCGCCGGGACTTACATGATCAAGGTCAGCGACAAGTCGGCGCTACACGACTTCCACCTCGTCGGCCCCGGCGTGAACAAGAAGACGCCGGTCGCGGCGAAGACCTCGACCACCTGGAAGGTCACGCTGAAGAAGGGGACCTACAAGTACGACTGCGATCCCCACGCGGCCTTCATGAAGGGTTCCTTCACCGTCAGCTAGCCCAGCGTTAGCTCGACCGCGTCGTCACGCGTCACAATCCAGGCGCGGAGGTCGTCGTGCTTCAACCCGTAGATCAGGAACGGCCGGCCCGTCCAGAGGCCGGCCCGTTCCCGATCTGTTCGTGACGGGCGCGGCTCCGTCTCCGGGTGCGAGTGGAACACGGCGAGCTCGAAGCCGTCGTCCTCGAGGAACCACACGGCCGGGTCGATCTCGAGCTCGTACCGGTACGGCGACGCGAGCCTGTTGCGGCCCCGCACGTAGCGCTCGGCGACGCCGTCCTTGAAGACCAGCACGCCGCAGCACTCGTTCGGCGCCTCCGCGGCGGCGTGCGCGCGCAGCTCGTCGCGGATCACGGCGGGAACTACCACCAGAGGACGGCCTCGTCGATCTCCTCGCCCGTCCAGAACGGGGCGGAGAGGTACTTCCATCCGCCGTCCGCGAGCAGGGCGACGACGACGGCTCCTGCGGGCAGCTCCTCGGCGATGCGGCGCGCGACGTGCACCGCCGCGCCGGACGACACACCGGCGAACAGCCCTTCGCGCTCCAGCAGCTCGCGGACCGCCGCCGCGGCCTCGGCGTTCGAGACGAGCAGCTTGCGGTCGAGCTGCGACACGTCGAGCACGGGCGGGACGTAGCCGTCCTCGAGCGAGCGCAGGCCCATCACGGGATCGCCCGGAAGAGGCTCCGCCGCGACGATCTGCACCTCCGGGAACGCCTCGCGCAGGCGCCGGCCCGTCCCCATCAGCGTGCCGCCCGTCCCGAGCCCCGCCACGAACGCGTCGACGCGCGGCAGGTCGCGCGCGATCTCGGCGCCGGTCCCGTCGTAGTGTGCGCGCGGGTTCGCCTCGTTCGCGTACTGGAAGAGCATCACGTAGCGGGGGTCCCGTTCGGCGATCTCCTGCGCCATCCGCACCGCGCCGTTCGAACCGAGCTCGCCCGGGGACTCGATGATCGTCGCCCCGTACAGCTCGAGCAGGGCCCGCCGTTCCGCCGTCGCGTTCGACGGCATCACGCAGGTGAGCTTCAGCCCCTTCAGCTTCGCGACGAGCGCGAGCGAGATCCCGGTGTTGCCGCTCGTCGGCTCGAGCAGCTCCTGGCCGGGCTCCAGCTCGGCCTCCTCGACCATCTTGAGCGCGACGCGGTCCTTGACCGACCCGGTCGGGTTCTGTCCTTCGAGCTTGGCGTAGATGCTGCGGCCCGGCGGCGAGAGCCTCGGCAGCTCGACCAGCGGGGTGTTGCCGATCAGATCGAGTAACGAACTGCCTACCACCGATCCCTCACGTTCCTGAGGCCGCGCTGGGCGTGCGAGGCCGGAGGGGACAGTGTGACTAACACGGCCCCGGAAGGCCTCGCGCGGTCAGCGCGGCCAGGCGGTCGCGGAGGGCGGCTCCGCCGCCCGGGAGCGACCGCCGGTCAGGGGCGTGAGGGAACCACCGGCCATCGCCGGGAGGAGAATCACCGTGGAGGAATCGCGGACCGGCGTGTCGAGGCCGTCGCGGGTGCGCACGTCCTCGCCGTCGACGTACACGTTCACGAACGACCGGATCTCGCCTTCGCCGTAGACGCGCTCGCCGAGCGCGGGGATGCGAGCGGTCAGGTCCTCGAGCAGCTCGCGCACCGTCGCGCCGGAGGCCTCGACCTCGCGCGCGCCGCCCGCCTCTGCGCGAAGCACCGGAGGCACCCTCACGACGCTCATCTACTGCAGAACTCGACGTAATCGTTGTACTCGGTGATCGTCGGGTGGTCGCCGCAGACGGGGCAGTCCGTGCGGCGCTCGATTTTCACCTCGTTGAACTCCGTCGCGAGCGCGTCGAAGAGGAGCAGCCGCCCGACGAGCGGATCGCCGATCTCGGCCGCGAGCTTGATCGCCTCGTTGGTCTGCAGCGAGCCGACGATCCCGGGCAGCACGCCGAGGACGCCGCCTTCGGCGCAGGACGGCGCGAGCTCCGGCGGCGGCGGCTCCGGGAAGAGGCAGCGGTAGCACGGGCCCTCGTGCGGCTTGAAGACGGTGACCTGGCCCTCGAAGCGGTAGATCGAGCCGTGGACGACCGGGATGCCGCGCCACACCGACGCGTCGTTCACGAGGTAGCGCGTCGGGAAGTTGTCGGCGCCGTCGACGATCAGGTCCCAGCCGTCGTCGAGGATCCGGTCGATGTTCTCCGACGTGAGCCGTTCGCGGTAGGTGATGACGTCGACGTCGGGGTTGAGCGCCTCGATCGTGCGCTTCGCGGAGTCGACCTTCGGCGTGCCGAGCGTGTCGAGCGAATGCGCGATCTGCCGCTGCAGGTTCGTCTCGTCGACGATGTCGGCGTCGATGATCCCGAGCGTGCCGATGCCCGCCGCGGCGAGGTAGAGCGACGCGGGCGAGCCGAGGCCGCCGGCGCCGATCAGCAGGATCCGCGCGTCGAGTAGCTTCAGCTGGCCCTCCTCGCCGATCTCCGGGATCAAGAGGTGGCGGGAGTAGCGCGTGCGCTTCTCGGGCGACAGCGTTCGCGGCATCGTGATCTCGAGGCCGTTGCGCTTCCAGTCCGTGAACCCGCCGGTCAGCGAATAGACCGTCTCGTACCCGAGCTCCTGGAGCGTCTTTGCGGCAAAGGCCGAGCGGTTCCCGGAGGCGCAGTAGAGGACGACCGGGGTCGTCTTCTCGGGCGCGACGCCTTCGATCCGCGACTCGAGGAAGCCGCGGGGAACGTGAACGGCCCCGGGGAGGTGCCCCTCCTGCCACTCGTCGGCCTCGCGCACGTCGATCCACACCGCGTCCTCGAGGTTCCGGGCGC
>JABFWJ010000230.1 GCA_013362295.1 Thermoleophilia bacterium | reverse complement strand
GTATTCCCTGTACGAAAGGTGTGCCTCAACCGGGCGCCGTCCACAATGGGGCGAACTGCGAAGGCCGTATAGGTCAAACCCCGTACCGTTGCCCCGTTGACCCCGGGCGAGCCTCGGCCCTATCTTTTTTGAAGCAACTGCGGAAGGAGATCGACCGTGTCCGGCGCCGCCCCCGTACTCGTCGTCGACGACGACGAGTCGGCAAGAGCATTCGTTTCCTCGGTCATCGAGCGCGTCGGCATCCCGACCCAGCTCGCGGCCTCCGGGATCGAGGCGCTCGAGCTGGCGGCGGAACGCCGCCCGGCCATGGTTCTCCTCGACGTGTCGATGCCGGGCATCTCGGGCTACGAGACGTGCCACGAGCTCCGGAACCGGTTCGGCCCCTCGCTTCCGATCGTCTTTCTCTCCGGGGAGCGCGTCGAGCCGTACGACCGAGCGGCGGGCCTCCTGATCGGCGCCGACGACTACCTGTTGAAGCCGGTATCGCAGGACGAGCTGCTCGCCCGCGTCCGGACGCTCACCGCCCGCTCCGAGTATGAGGAGATCCCGCTCACGCCGCGCGAGCGAGAGGTGATCGGCCTGCTCGCGGACGGGCTGAGCGGCCGCGAGATCGCCGAGCACCTCGTGATCGCACCGAGCACGGCCGCGAAGCACATCGAGCACGCAGTCGGAAAGCTCGGGGTGCGCAGCCGCACGCAGGCGGTCGTGAAGGCCTACCGCCTGCGGCTGATTTAAGCGCTAACCGCGTGCAGCGCGACCGCGCGGCTGATCGACGAGACGAACGCCGCCCCGCCGAGGATCGAGACGCGATAGCTCCCGGGCCGGAGCGAGCGGTCGAACGTGCCGTTCGAGCGTGCGACGGCCCTCCAGTGTCTCCGCGTGAGGCGCTCGACCTGCAGCGGTAGACGCGGGCTCACGAGCACACGCAGCTTCGTCCCCTCGGCCCGGAGCGTGACGCGCGGCAAGACGCGGAGGGAGACGGCGTCGCCTGCGACCCCGTTGTACGCGAGCCGCAGCTGGGTCGACTGCACGGCCGGAACGGACACGGTGAAGCGCCCGCTCGCCGACGGATGGACGTGGCGCACCGTCGTCCACCCCCGGCCGGTGAGCATCTGCAGCCGAGCCCGCCCGAGGCCCCTGAGCCAGCCCCCGAGGCGGACGTGCGTCCCGTAGACGACCCCGGTGGGCGCGGCGTCGAGCGTCAAGGCGCGGACGGCGAAGTCCGTCGACCCGAGCCCGAACTTCTTCCGGACCAGCTGGCCCGGGAAGCGCCTCCAGTGCCCGGAGGCGAGCACGCGGACGGCCTCGGCGCGGCCCGATGAGTTCTCGACGACCTGCATGTCGGTCACGTTCCGCAGCCCGAGCACGCTCGCGACCCGCGCGGCGGTCAGCGCGATCGTCGGCCAGACATGGTGGGGCGAGAGGTAGTCGTACGGATCGCTCACCGAGACGAGGTACGGCACCTGGCGGGCGTGGGGCCAGGCGTCGTGCACCGAGGACGTCCGCCCGCCGGACGTCGAGAAGTAGAAGGCGGCGATGATCCGGTCCTGCCACACGAGCACCTGACCCGCCGTGGCGCCGATCGCGACGTTCGTCTCCTCCCGCTCGGCGGCGATCCCGCCGTACATCTGCGAGCGCTGATCGGGGAAGAGGTCGAAGTCCTTCGACGGGTGGAGCGTCGCGAGCGTGTACGACCGGGCCGCCACCGCCTGCGCCTCGTACGTCTGCGCCTGCCAGCCCTTCGGCACCTCCCAGGGGACGACGCCGCGCAGGTATCGGTCGAGCGGCAGCACGTTCACCGTCATCAGGCCGTCCGGCGCCGCCTTGACGACGACCGACCCGCGGTAGCCCGCCCCGCCCACGGTCAACGGCTGGACGCCCGGGTCGAACCGGATCGGCTGCCGCAGGTGCTTGTGGCGGAGCATGAACTTCCGGTCGACGACGACGGAGCGGGCCGGCAGGTGCAGCCTCTTCCCGCGTGCGTCGACGACGACGAAGGGCGCGGCGGAGCCCACCCGCACCCGGTCTTGCGCCTGCGCGAGCAGGACGCGTACGTCGCCCGGGTCGGCGATCCCGATGTGGGTGTGCGGGTAGTAGTGCGCCAGAATCCGGCGATAGTCGTAGCCGTGGCGCGCGTAGCCCTCGGCGCCCCATTGGCTCATGCCGACCCCGTGACCCCACCCTCGACCGTCGAGTAGAAACATCGTTCCGGCGAGGCCCGTGGCGGGGAGCGCGAGTGCGGCGAGGACTGTTGCGAGCCAGATCCTCATCGCGGATCGGCAGAGTAGCGCCGTGCGTGGACTTTTGCTACTCACGTCTGCGGTCGTCTTCGTCGACACGCTCTTCTTCGCGGCGCTCACGCCGCTGCTTCCCCACTACGCCGCCTCGCTTCAACTCGGCAAGACAGGCGCCGGCGTGCTCTCGGCGGCGTATCCGGCAGGCGCCTTTCTCGGGGCGCTTCCGAGCGGTGTCGTTGCCGCACGGCTCGGCGTCAAGCCGACCGTGCTGGCGGGCCTGACGCTCGTCGGGACGTGCACCGTCCTCTTCGGCGTCGCCGACCAGGCCTGGCAGCTCGACCTCGCCCGGTTCGCCCAGGGGCTCGCCTCCGCGTTCTCGTGGACGGGCGTGATCGCCTGGCTCGTCGCGGCTGCGCCGCCCGGCCGGCGCGGGCAGCTGATCGGGAATGCCTTCGCGGCCGCGGTCGTCGGCGCGCTCTTCGGACCGGTGATCGGCGGGGTCGCCTCGCTCGCCGGCCCCGGGTGGACCTTCGGCGCCGTCGGCGGCGCCTCGTTCGGCCTCGTCGCGTGGGCCGCCGTCGCGCCGGGCGAGCCCGTCCGGGAGCCGCAGAGCCCGATGCATCTGATCCGCGCCCTCGGCAGCGGTCGCATCCTCTTCGCCGCCTGGTTCGTCGTCCTCCCCGCGCTGCTCTTCGGGACGCTCGGCGTACTGGCACCGCTCCGCCTCGCCGTGCTCGGCTTCGGCGCCGTGGCGATCGGCGCCGTCTTCCTCTGCTCGGCGGCGTTCGAGGCGGTGAACAACGTGCTGCTCGGCCGCGCGTCCGACCGCGTCGGGCCGGCGCTTCCGCTGGTCGCCGGCCTGGTCGCGTCGATCGCGGTCGCAGCCCTCCTCCCGTGGCCGAGCGACGGCTTCCTGCTCGCCGTGCTCGTCGTGGCGGCGGGCCTTTCCTTCGGGACGTTCTTCACCCCCGGCATGACCCTCCTCTCGAACCTGGCCGAGGAACGCGGCCTGCGGTTGGGCTACGCCTCCGCGCTGATCAACCTCGCGTGGGCGCCGGGGCAGACGGTCGGCGCCGTCGGCGGAGGCGCGCTCGCACACGTGACCTACGACGCCGTGCCGTACCTGGCGCTCTCGGCGATCTGCGCCCTTACCCTTGCGGTGTTGTGGCGCTCGCACAGATCGACCAGCTGGACGATGCGATCGGCGCCGGCGTCGAGCGGCTCGTCGTCGCGCATCATCGGCGACGCCTGAAGCGCCGCGGCTGGGCGCGCGCGTACGACCCTCCGGGAGACGGCCTGTGGTGCGCCGGCGATCCGCCGCCGCGCGACGGGAACGAGCTGGAGGTGCTCGTCGACGGCGAGGAGGCACTCGGCCGCCTGCAGGCCGACCTCGAAGGTGCACGCGACTCCGTCCTCCTCGCAGGGTGGAGCTTCGAGGCTTCGTTCCGGCTGCGCCGTGACGGCCCGACCCTGCGCGAGCTGCTCGCGGAGGCGGCCGAGCACGCCGACGTCCGCGTGCTCGCCTGGGCGGGCGCACCGCTGCCGCTCTTCACACCGTCGCGCCGGGACGCGCGCAGCGCGCGAGAGGCGCTCGTGCGGGGAACGCGGATCCGCATGGCGCTCGACGCGAAGGAACGTCCGATGCACTGCCATCACGAGAAGCTCGCGGTTGTCGACGGCCGCGTCGCCTACGTCGGGGGCATCGACCTGACCTCGCTCGCCGGCGATCGGCTCGACTCGAGCGCGCACCCGGCCCGTGGCTCGATCGGCTGGCACGACGCGACCTGCCGCATCGAGGGACCCCTCGTCGGCGACGTCGCCGCCCACATCGCGCTGCGCTGGCGCGAGACCGCGGGCGAGCCGCTCGAGGTTGCTTGTGTTGAGTCAACACAAAGTCGGGTTCGGTCCCGCGCCCAGTTCGTCCGCACCGTGCCGAACGACGTCTACGAGGCCCTGCCCCGGGGCGACTACCGGATCCTGGAGGCGTACGTGCGCGCGCTGCGCTCCGCGCAGCGGCTCGTCTACCTCGAGTCGCAGTTCCTCTGGTCGCCCGAGCTCGTGCGCATCCTCGCGGGCAAGCTCCAGCAGCCGCCGAGCGACGAGTTCCGGGTCGTCGTCCTGCT
Organism: Thermoleophilia bacterium; assembly: GCA_013362295.1. Taxonomy (GTDB): domain Bacteria; phylum Actinomycetota; class Thermoleophilia; order Gaiellales; family Gaiellaceae; genus PALSA-600. The sequence goes on along the minus strand of JABFWJ010000230.1, from coordinate 11,884 downwards.
CCCGGCGCGGCCCAACAACGGCGCCGACGACACGCGCGGCCAGCTCGGCGTGCTCGTGGCGGCCGACCGCCACCGGCGGCTGCTCGCGTGCACGCTGTACCAGCCCCGTCGCGTCCAGCAGGTGTACGTACACGCGAAGATCGGCATCGTCGACGACCGCTGGCTGTGCATCGGCTCGGCGAACCTGAACGAGCACTCGCTCTACAACGACACCGAGGCGTGCGTGATCACGACCGACGAGCAGCTCGCGCGCAGCACTCGGCTGCGCCTCTGGCGGGAGCACCTGCGCCGCGACGACGTCGAGGGCGAGGCGCACGAGGTGATCGACGGGCTCTGGCACCCGACCGCCCGCGCGGGCGACCACCTCTCGCTCCTGCCGCACATCTCGCGCCGCACGCGCCGCTTCCTCGGGCCGCTCAACGGCCTGCTGGTCGACGGCTAGCCTCCCGGGCGTGCAGAGGGTGCTGGTGGCGAACCGCGGCGAGATCGCGCTGCGCGTGTTCCGGGCCGCGCGCGAGCTGGGGATCGCGACCGTCGCTGTCGCGCCGCCGGACGACGCCGGCTCGCTGCACGCCCGCTCGGCCGACGAGACCGTCGCGATCGCGTCGTACCTCGACTCGCAGGAGCACATCCGGGCCGCGAAGGAGTCGGGGGCAGACGCCATCCATCCCGGCTACGGGTTCCTCGCCGAGAACGCCGACTTTGCCGAGGCCGTCGAGGCCGCCGGCCTCACGTGGATCGGCCCGCCGCCCGACGCACTGCGGGCGGGCGGCGACAAGCTCGCGGCCAAGCGCATCGCGCGCGAGGCCGGCGTGCCGACCATCCCGGAGGCCGAGGAGCCGCCGCTGATCGTGAAGGCGGCCGCCGGCGGGGGCGGACGCGGCATGCGCATCGTCCGTACGCGCACCGAGCTCGCCGAGGCGGTGGCGGCGGCGCGGCGGGAGGCCGCGGCGGCGTTCGGCGACGGCACCGTTTACCTCGAGCGCTACATCGAGCGTCCGCGCCACGTCGAGATCCAGCTGCTCGCGGACTCCGCCGGGACGGTGCTCGCGCTCGGCGAGCGCGACTGCTCCGTGCAGCGCAGGCATCAGAAGGTGCTCGAGGAATCGCCCTCGCCCGCGCTCGACGCAGACCTGCGAGCCCGCATGAGCGACGCCGCCGTGTGCTTCGCGCAGGCGATCGGCTACGCCGGCGCCGGAACCGCCGAGTTCATGCTCGACGGCCGCGACTTCTACTTCCTGGAGCTGAACGGGCGCATCCAGGTCGAGCACCCGGTCACGGAGGCGGTGACGGGGCTCGACCTCGTGCAGTGGCAGCTGCGGATCGCGCGCGGCGAGCGGCTCGACGTCCGGCCCGAGCTGCACGGGCACGCCGTCGAGGTCCGGCTCTACGCGGAGGATCCACGCACGTTCCTGCCGCAGGCGGGCCGCGTCGAGCGGCTACGACTGCCGGCAGCGGTGCGCGTCGACGCAGGCGTCGCCGAGGGGGACGAGGTCGGGACGTCGTACGACCCGATGATCGCGAAGCTGATCGCGAGCGGCGCGACGCGCGAGGAGGCGCTCGACCGCCTCGCTTGCGCGCTGGCGGCGACGGAGATCGCGGGCGTGACGACGAACCTGCCGTTCCTGCGCTGGCTCGTGGCGCATCCGGCGCTGCGCGCGGGCGACGCGACGACCGCGTTCCTCGTCGAGTATCCGCCGCTCTCGGCGCCGCCGGCGGCGCTTCCCGACCCGCTCTGGCGGGGAGCCTTCCGCCTCAACCTGCCGCCGTCCGCTGCGCAGCCGCCCCCCGACGTCGACGCGGCTGCCCACGAGCACGGCCCGGGCGCGGGCTCGAGCACGATCACCGCGCCGATGCCCGGCACCGTGATCAAGGTCAACGTTCAGGAAGGCTCAACAGTCGAGGCCCGCGACCCGCTCGTCGTACTGGAGGCGATGAAGATGGAGACGCCGCTGGTCGCGCCGTTCGACGCCACCGTCAAGACCGTCCATGTGAAGGAAGGGGATCGTGTCGCGGGCGGCGCGCTTCTGGTCGAGCTGGACGATTAGCGCCGTCGTGCTGCTCGCGCTGCTCGCGGGCTGTGGCGGCACGTGGCGGCCGACCTTCCAGCCGCACGGCTTCGGCAAGGACCAGTACTGGATCGCGCACGCCAAGGGACGGGCGAAGGCGGTGGTCGTGTTCCTGCACGGGCTCGGCCCGAACTCAGGCGAGCAGCTCGAGCCGTGGCAGGCGCACCTCGCCGAGCAGGGCTACGACGTGATCTACCCGCGCTACGAGGATCCGCCGCCTGCGCCCGACGCGCGCAACAACATCGTGGGCGCGGTCGGCCGCGCACTCGGCGACCTCGGGCGGCCCCAGGTGCCGCTCGTGTTGCTCGGGCACTCGCGCGGCGGCCGTCTCGCGGTCGAGGCAGCGGCGTTCCTGAAGCCGAAGCTCGTGCTCGCGTTCTACCCGGGGCAGATCAACCCCACGTTCGAGCCGCCGACGAATTTCGCCCTGATCCCGCCGACGACGAACGTCTGGTTGTTCGTCGGCGACAAGGACCGCAGCGTCGGCAACCAGGGCGCGCTCGAGCTCGACAAGCGGCTGCTGACCTTCGGCTTCCCGGCGCGGCGCATCCACGGCGCGGTGATCAGGTCGAAGGGGTTCACCGCGGACCACATGTCGGTCTACGATCTCAGCCCGGCCGCGAAGCGCGGGATCTGGGAGCGCGCCGACCGCCTGATCGAGCGGGCGAGTTCCTAGAAGAGCTTCTGGAGCTTCATGGCCGCGCCCATGTCGCCCTTGATCTTCAGCTTGCCCGTCATGTAGGCGGTTGTCGGGTTCTGCTCGCCGGCAACGATCTTCCCGAAGGTCTCGCCCGAGGTCGAGATCGTCGCATCGGCGTCTCCACCGCCCCGCGTCACATTGATCGCGCCGTCGCGGACGTCGACGTGCCACTGGCCTTCGCCTTCGATGTCGAACAGGTATGAGTTGCTCATCCCCGCGAGCTTCGCAGGGTCTGCGCGCGACTCGAGGCTGTCGAAGAACTCCTGGGCTGCCAAAGTCCGCTCCTTCTCGTCGAGGGTTGATTCGCGAGTCAACGCTACAACACGATCCCGCCGCCGCGGGTAGGATCGCGCCCCGATATGCGGGTGGAGACCAGGGAGCCGTCGGGATCCGACGTGCGCGCGAGCATCGACTCCGACCTCAGGGCCGGGGACATCCGCCGCACCGACACCGAGCTTCGCGTCGGCCCGCCCGGCCGGCTCGACTCCGACGGGCTGCGCAGCGCCGCCGCATGGGCCGCGCGCGCGCTGCGCGCGTACGGCGGCACGATCGCCTGGCATGCCGAGAATGCCGAGCAGGTGCGCGCGCTCGTCGAAGGAACCGCGTACGGCGCCTACGATCCGGGGCTCTTCAAGGACGGCTACGCGAGCAGGCCCGAGCTGACGCTCGCGCTCGACGCGCCTGCCGAGCTGCACGAGCTGGCGTCCCGTCAGGCGACCGTCATGCGCCACCTCGACACCGCACGCGACCTCGCGAACCGGCCGCCGAACGACCTCCCGCCCGTCGCGCTCGCCGCGCACGCGAAGAGCCACGCGGCCGAGCACCTCACGGTCGAGTCGCACGGCCGCGACTGGATCGAGTCGCAGGGTATGGGCGCCTTCGCAGCGGTCGCGTCGGGCAGCGCGCAGGATCCGCAGCTGATCGTGATGCGCTACGAGCCGCCCGGTGTTCCCGAGGGCGTGACGATCGGCCTCGTCGGCAAGGCGATCACGTTCGACTCGGGCGGCATCTCGCTCAAGCAGCCGCTCCGCATGCAGGACATGAAGGGCGATATGTCGGGCGGCGCCGCGGTGCTCGAGGCGACCGCCGCGATCGCCGAGCTCGGCCTCCGCGTGCGGTTGCTGACCGTGGTCGCATCGACCGAGAACATGCAGGACGGCAGGGCGTACAAGCCGGGCGACATCGTGCGCGCCGCGAACGGCAAGACGATCGAGATCATCAACACCGACGCCGAGGGCAGGCTCGTCCTCGCGGATGCACTGCACTACGCCCGCGAGAGCGGTGCGACACACATCGCCGACTTCGCGACGTTGACCGGCGCGATGTCGATTGCCCTCGGCGACCTCTACGCCGGCTGGTTCGCGAACGACGACGACCTCGCGGCGCACGTCGACGCCGCGGCGCAGACGAGCGGCGACCTCGCGTGGCGGTTTCCGCTCCACCCGCGCTACCGGCGCTACGTGGACTCCGACTTCGCCGACATGAAGAACGGCTCCGAGCTGCGCGAGGCAGGCGCCGTGCTCGCGGCCGAGTTCCTGCGCGAGTTCTCCGGCGAGGGGCCGTGGGCGCATTTCGACATCGCCGGCCCCGCCTTCATCCGGCGCAAGCGGCCCGACTACGCACTCGACCAGGGCGGCACGGGCTACGGCGTGCGGCTGATCGTCGAGCTCGCGCAGCGGTTCGCCGCGTGAACTTCGATCTCGAGCACGAGCACGAGCTCGTGCGCGACACCGTTCGCCGGTTCGCGCTCGAGCGGGTCGCGCCGGTCGCGGAGGAACTCGACCGCGAGAAGAGATTCCCCTACGACCTCGTCGCCGAGCTCGCCGAGCTCGGTCTGATGGGCATGACGATCCCAGAGGAGTACGGCGGCGCCGGCACCGATACGTTGTCGTACGCAATCGCCGTCGAAGAGCTGACGCGCATCGACTCGTCGGTCGCGATCACCGTCGCCGCGCACCATTCGCTCGGGACGTTGCCGATCTTCTACTTCGGCAGCGAGGAGCAGAAACGCGAGTGGCTGCCCGAGCTCGCATCCGGCAGGAAGCTGGCCGCGTTCGGGTTGACCGAGCCGAACGCAGGCTCAGACGCCGGCGCCACGCGCACCACGGCGAGGCTCGACGGCGGCGAGTGGGTCGTCGACGGCTCGAAGATCTTCATCACGAACGCCGGCACCGACATCACCGCGTGCGTGACGATCACCGCAGGCACGGGCGACGGAGAGATCTCGAACATCATCGTTCCGAACGGCGCGCCGGGCTACGCGATCTCGGCGCCGATGCAGAAGCTCGGCTGGCGCGCCTCGGATACGCGCGAGCTGAGCTTCCAGGGCGTGCGCGTCCCCGAGGGCAACCTCCTCGGCCCACGCGGGCAGGGCTTCCACCAGTTCCTGCAGATCCTCGACGGCGGCCGCATCTCGGTTGCGGCGATGGGCGTGGGTCTTGCACAGGGCTGCTACGACCTTGCGTTCGCGTACGCGAAGGAACGCGAGCAGTTCGGGAGGCCGATCTCGAAGTTCCAGTCGGTGCAGGAGAAGCTCGTCGACATCGCGACGGAGATCGAGGCCGCGCGCGCGCTCGTCTACAAGGCCGCGTGGGAGAAGGACCAGGGCCGCGACTTCAGCCGCACCGCGGCAATGGCGAAGCTCTTCTCGGGTGAGCTGTCACACCGCGCGGCGAACTGGGGCCTCCAGATCCACGGCGGCTACGGTTTCATGGACGAGTACCCGATCTCGCGCCTGTACCGCGACCAGAAGATCCTGGAGATCGGCGAGGGGACGAATGAGGTTCAGCGCATGGTGATCGCCAGGCACCTTGGGTTGTAGATGGTTGATCTGGACCGCGATCTCGTGCGGTGCGCTCGCGGTCGCGGCACCCGCGGAGGCACACCTCTCGATCAACCCCGGGGAGGTGTACACCGGCGCCCTCGTCGACCTCGTGTTCTCGGTGCCGAACGTCGGTGACGCGATCGGGATCGATCACGTGACGCTCGGCATCCCGCAGGACTTCGAGCTCGACGACGTCGAGGCGAAGCCCGGTTGGACGCAGTCGCGCACCGGTCAAGCCGTCACCTGGTCGGGAGGAAGGATCCCGAAGGGGACGTTCGCACGCTTCACGATCCGCGGCACCGCGCCGTCGAAGGCGGAGACCGTTCTGTTCAACGTGCTCGTCGGCGACCGCACCGGAAAGTCGATCACGTACCGGATCGGGCTCGACGTCTCGGCGACGGGCGAAGAGGACGCGGGTGCACGCTCGCTCGGCAAGGCGGCGCTCGCCGTGGCGATCCTCGCCGCGCTGCTCGCGCTCGGCGCGCTCTTCGTCGGGCTGTACGTCTGGCTCCGACCACCGCCCTCCTGAGCGGGTGTTAGCGTCATCGGTCGTGGCGCTCCTCCGGCAGTTCGTGAACGGCGACCTCGGCTGCGCGTCGTATCTCGTCGGCGATCCCCAGGCCGGGGTCGCGGTCGTCGTCGACCCGCCGTTCGCAATCGAGCAGGTGCTCGCCGCCGCCGAGCAGGAAGGCGTGCGCATCGAACGCGTGCTCGAGACGCATACGCATGCCGATCACGTGTCGGGCCACGGTCGCTTCGCGCTCGAGCACGGCCTACCCGTCGCGATTCATCACCTGGCCCGGCCCGAGTATCCGTTCGAGCCGCTCGACGACGGACAGGTTCTCGACGTCGGCGACGTGCGCATCCGCGTCGTGCACACGCCGGGTCACCGCCCCGAGCACTGCTCCTTCGTCGTCGACGACGCGCACGCGCTGACCGGCGACTCGCTGTTGGTCGGCGCGGCCGCGCGACCGGACCTCGCCGTCGCAGCGCGGGAAGGCGCCGAGGACCTCTTCCGCTCGCTCGAACGGCTCGTCGCGCTCGGCGACCACGTCCAGGTGTATCCCGGCCATGTGGCCGGGTCGCTGTGCGGCGGGGGCATGAGCAGCGCGACGTCGTCCACGATCGCCGAGGAGCGCGCGACGAACGACGCGCTCCGGTTCCGCGACGTGCAGGAGTTCGTGCTCGTGTCGGCGTCGGTCTCGACCCCGCGCCCACCGACGACGGAGCGCGTCGTCGCGCTCAACCGCGGTTCGTGGGTCGCGTGGCCCGACCCGCCGGCCGAGCTGGCGGAGGCAGGCGAGGCGACCGTGCTCGACGTGCGTCCGTTCGGTGCGTACTCGGAGGGTCACATCCCCGGTGCGATCAGCGTCCCCGTCGACGGCGGGTCGTTCGGGACCAAGGCGGGCTTCGTGCTGGAGGCCGGCGAGCGCGTCGTGCTGCACGCGGGGTCCGCGGACGAGGCCGGCGACGCGGCGCGGAAGTTGTGGGCGGTCGGCATCTTCGAGCTCGCGGGTTACGTGACGGCACCGAACGCACCGCAGACGCTCCCGACGCTCGGCGTCGACGACCTGCGCCGGCTGCTCGAATCGCCCGGCCTGCAGCTCGTCGACGTGCGCGAGACGAACGAGCGCGACACCGGCTACATCCCGGGCTCGCAAAACGTTCCGTACCGGCTGCTGCGCAAGCTCGGGTGCGGTGCGCTCGACCGCTCACGGCCCGTCGTCACCGTCTGCGAGAGCGGGCCGCGTGCCGCGATCGCGGCGTCGCTCCTGCAGCGCGAGGGCTTCGACGTGCATGCGGTCGCAAACGGCGGGATCGCGGACTTCGACGACACGATCGCGTTCCGCCGCTGCGGGGCATAGAGGCTCGAATCTGGTTCGCCTTCGGCGAATCAGGTTCGGTGGCTCCTGACTGAATCTGATTCGGCGCAGCCGAACCAGATTCAAGCCCTAGGTTTTCAGCGGAAGCGATCCACCCGGTAGCCGCGCGACTCGAGCGCCGTGATCAGCTGGCCGCAGTGGTTCTCGTCGCGCGTGATCACCGTCAGGGAGACCTCGGTCTCGACGACGTCGATCGCCATGCCCTCGCGATGATGGTCGACAGAGACGACGTTGCCGCGCTCGGCCGCGATCAGCTCGAGCAGCTCGACGAGCGAGCCCGGCCGGTCGGCGATCTTCGTTCGGAAGACGAGGTACCGGCCGGCGAGCGTCAGACCGTGCCGCATGACCGAGATCAGCATCGTCGGGTCGATGTTGCCGCCCGAGAGCAGGACGCAGGCTTCGCCGTCCCCGCCGACTGTGCCGTCGAGCAGCGCGGCCGTGGCCGCGGCGCCGGCACCCTCGACGACCAGCTTCGCCCGTTCGAGCAGGACCGTGATCGCCTCCGCGATCGACTCGTCCTCGACGTGGACGAGGTCGTCGAGCTGGTCGCCGAGGATCGACATCGTGAGCTCGCCCGGATGCTTCACGGCGATGCCGTCCGCGATCGTGCCGCGACCGGTCTTGCCCGCCTGTACGCCGACGATCCGCACGCCCGGACGGAGCGCACGGAGCGCGATCGCGATTCCGGCGGCGACGCCGCCGCCGCCGACGGGCAGGACGAACGTCTCGACCTCGCGCAGCTCGTCCGCGAGCTCGAGCCCGATCGTGCCCTGGCCGGCGATCACAGCCTCGTCCTCGAACGCGTGCACGAACGTCGCCCCGGTCTCGCGCGCGCGCTCGGTTGCCGCCGCCAGCGCGTCGTCGAAGCCCGCGCCCGCCAGGACGGTCTCGGCGCCGTAGTTGCGGGTCGCCTCGACCTTCGCCATCGGCGCGTCCTGCGGCATGAACACGGTCGACTTGATCCCGAGCTCGCGCGCGGCCCACGCGACCGCCTGGCCGTGGTTGCCGGCGCTTGCGGCGATCACGCCTGCCGCACGCTCCTCGGTCCCGAGCAGCGAGAGCTTGTTGACCGCGCCGCGCACCTTGAAGGAACCAGTGCGCTGGAGGTTCTCGGCCTTCAGCCAGACCCGGCGTCCATAGCGCCGCGACAGGGTCTCGGAGCCGTAGACCGGCGTCGCGCGAGCGTGGCCGAGGATCCGCCCGCGGGCCGCTTCGATGTCAACGAGCGTCGGTGCGGTCTTCGTCGCCAATGTGGAACACCTCCTGAAGGATCTCACGCACCGCCGTGAGCGGGTCGAGTTTCCGCTCCTGCACCGCACCGAGGAGGCGCCGCAACTCGGGGTCGTCCTGCACCGCCTGCTCGATGCGACGCCGCGCGCGGGCGGAGGCGACCTGGAAGACCTCGCGCGCGAGGTTGCGCCGGCGGCGCTGCTCGAGCTCGCCTTCCGCCTCGAGCCAGCGGCGGTGCTCGGCGATCTTCTCCCAGAGCGTGTCGAGGCCCTCGCCGCGCATCGCCTCGGCGAGGACGATCGGGGGCCTCCACCCTTCGCGCGGCCCGAGCGCCAGCACCTGCCGCACCTCGTTCAGCATCGTCTTCGCCAGCGGATGATCCATCTTGTTGATGGCGATCACGTCGGGGATCTCCATGATCCCGGCCTTCAACGCCTGGATCGAGTCGCCGGACCCCGGCATCAGCGCGAGCACGACCGTGTCCGCGATCGCGAGCACGCCGACCTCGCTCTGCCCGGTCCCCACCGTCTCCAGGAAGACGACGTCCTTGTGCGCGGCGTCGAGGACGAGCAGCGCCTGCAGGGTCGTCTCCGCCAGGCCGCCGAGGTGGCCGCGGGTGCCCATCGAGCGGATGAAGACCTCCGGGTCGAGGAAGTGCTCGGTCAGCCGGATCCGGTCGCCGAGCAGCGCGCCCTGGGTGAACGGGCTCGACGGGTCGACGGAGATGACGCCGACGGTTTGCTGCTGCGAGCGCGCGATCCGGATCAGGCTCGACACGATGCTCGACTTGCCGACTCCCGGCGGCCCCGTGATGCCGACCGCGTAGGCGTGGCCCGTCTCCGGATAGAGGTCGTGCACGACCTCATAGGCGAGCGGGGCGCCGTTCTCGACGAGCGTGATCGCCCGGGCGAGCGCGCGCCGGTCGCCGTCGCGGACTGCCTGCACGAGCGTGTCGCGCGTCCAGTTGCGCCGCCCGGCCACTACGTCCCTTCTCGGACCGCGACGGGGGCCTCCCCGGTCCGGAACAACACGAACGCGATCGCGCCGCCGAAGGCCAGCAGCGCGGCGGCCCAGGCGTAGACCCACCGCGGCCCCGAGCTCTCCGTGAGCGCGCCCGCGGCGACCAACGCGAGCCCGAGGACCTCGTTGTGCACGCTGATGATCACGGTGAACGCGCGGCCGCGCAGGCTGTCCGACGTGCCGCGCTGCACGATCAGCACGGTCATCGGGAACGTGAGGCCGTTGCCGAAGCCCGCCAGCACCATCGCGACGGCCGCCACCCAGATGTCGGGTGCCGCAGCGGCTCCCAGCAGGCCCGCGGCCCATGGAAGGAAGACGAGCGGGTAGACGTTGCGCACGTCGCGGCGCTCGACGAGCGACCCGCTGACGAGGCTCCCGATCACGAGCCCGATCCCCGTGGCCGTCCAGAGCAGGCCGTAACCGAACGCTCCGCGGTGCAGCGCGCGCTCGGCGAGGAAGATCTCGGCCACGTTGTTGAAGCCCACCGCGATCATCGCGAAGCCGAACGCGACGAGCGCGGTCAGCAACGCTGCGGAACGACGGAATGCGACGAGCCCATCCGCGAGGTCGCGCCAGTGCCCGCGCGTGATCGCCTGCTCGCTCTGCAAGAGGCCGGCCGGGATGCGCAGGAGCAGGAGCGCCGAGAAGAGAAAGGTCGCGGCGTTGACCCAGTACACGAGGTCGGCGCCCGACACGCTCACGATCACGCCGCCGAGCACGGGCCCGACGGCGGCGGCGGTCCAGTCGGTCGCCTGCAGCAGCGACGTGCCGTGCGCAAGGTCCTCCTCGTCGACGAGGTTCGGCACCCCGGCGAGGACGGCCGGCCGGAAGAACGAGTTCGCCGTGCCCGCGACCGCCGCCAGGATCACGATTGCGGCGGGGCTCGCGACGAACACGAGCACGACGAAGACGCCGAGGCGGACCAGGTCGGCGTTGACGATCAGCCGCTTGCGCGAGAGCCGGTCGACGAGCGGGCCGGCCGTCAGCCCGACGACGACCGAGGGCAGGAATGTGACGATGAAGAGCAGGCTGACCCACCACGGCGACCCGGTCCGGGCCGTGAGGTCGGCCGTGAGCGCGATCGTCGCCATCCACGTCCCGATGCCGGAACCGAGGGTCGCGAGGAAGAGCAGCCGAAAGCTGCCCGTGCGCCGCAGGAGCGCAACCTGACGACGAAGAGGCGACGCCACGCGGCGTCCAGCGTAAGGGATCCGGGCCCCGCTCAGGCCCGTTGCAGGACGCGGCCGAGCGCGCCGGCGAGCACGTCCAGCTCTTCGGACGTGCCGACCGAGATGCGGATCGCCGTAGGCGAGCCGAATCCCGCGAGCGGCCGCACGATGATGCCTTCGCGCAGGAGCCGCTCGAAGAGCTCGACCGCGTCGCCGCCGGTCTCGACGTAGAGGAAGTTTCCGACCGACGGCACCGGGTCGAGGCCGTGCTCGCGCAGGAGAGACTCGAGCAGTGTGAGGCCCTGGGTATTCACCGTCCGGCGCCGCGCGAGCTCCGCCTCCTCGCCGAGGCTCGCGCAGGCCGCCACCCGGGCGGGCGTCGTCAGGTCGAACGGACGGCGCACCTTCGCCAGCGAGCCGCACACGGACCGCGGCCCGACTGCGTACCCGATCCGCAGGCCGGCGAGGCCGTAGATCTTCGAGAAGGTGCGCAGCACGACGGCGCGACGTCCTTGCTTCAGGTAGCGCTCGATCGCGTCCGGATAGTCGGGCCGGTCGATGTACTCGAAGTAGGCCTGGTCGACGACTGTGAGCACGTGCTCGGGGACGCGCTCGAAGTAGGCGTCGAGCTCCTCGGTCGTGTTCATCGTGCCGGTCGGGTTGTTCGGGTGACAGATGTAGACGAGCTTCGTGCGCGGCGTCACGGCCGCGAGCAGCGCGTCGAGGTCGTAGCGCTGGTCGAGGAGCGGCACGAGCGTCGTCTGCGCCGCCTGCTTGCGGGCGTAGATGACGTAGCTCGGAAACGACGGCCAGCCGCAGACGATCTCGTCGCCCGGGTCGAGGATCCCCTGGCTCAGCATGTCGATGCAGCCGTCGGCGCCCGCGCCGGCGCAGACCTCCGCGAAGGCGACGCCGTGGCGGTCGGCGAGTGCCGCGTGAAGCCGGTAGGTGCCGCCGTCCGGATAGCGGTTGAGGTCCGCCGCGGCCCG
>JABFWJ010000094.1 GCA_013362295.1 Thermoleophilia bacterium | reverse complement strand
GGTGCGCCGACGCTGCGGGTTGTCGACTCCTTGCTTGGCGGGGTTGGAGTCGATCATCCCCCAGACGACCGCGCGTGCCAGCACCTGCCGCAGCGCCTGGGTTGCCTCGAAACGGTGCCCGGGTGAGATCGTCATCCGCCAGGCCGCGATCTCGTGCGAGCGAAGCTCGGGAAGGCGGCGGCCGCCGAAGGCACGAAGCGCCTTGGCGAGCAGCCAGCAGAGCTTGTCGATCGTCTCCGGTTCCGCGTCGTATTGGGCGAGGTACTCCTCGACAAGCTCCTTCAGCGTCAGCGTGCTGCCGACGCCTTTCTGTCGACGGAGATGTTCGAGCGCCCGTTCGAGTGCTTCCGCCGCGTCACGCTCGGAGGAGAAGCCTCCCCGTTGTAACCGTCTCGAACCCGGACCGTCGGTCCGGTACTGGTACGCCCATACCGGGCGGCCGTCGACCGCGCGCTTCTTGAGCTCGAAGACTTGACCCTGCTGCATCGCCGATCACTCCCTTCGCATGTCGCATCGGTGTGATCGTCTCCGCTGTCTACAGGTTGGAGCCGCGACCCTTGGAATCAGGCCACAGGACGCTGGTGCACTCGTGTTCCCTCTCGCCATGTCCAACACTGAGAGGTGCCCTTCGGCCATCTTGCCACCGAGTCGGCAGAACGTTAGACCTCGGGCCACGACCCCGAGGTACCCCAAGTGGTAGAGCACGCGCCTGTCCAGCGCAGCGTGCCGGTTCGAATCCGGCCCCGGGGTCCAGGACTCCGAAGGCCCGCCGGAAGCGGCCTTCGTGCGAGTAGCTCATGTGACGCGCCTGTCCGCGAGAAAGTGTAGCCCGACCTCAGGGTGCATTAGCGAACACACGCTTTAGGCCAACATCTCGCGCTCGGAGCCCGACGGTCGCGCCGGGCACCACACGCTCAGGCGGTGACGGCGCGGCAACCGCCGGCGTTGCGCGCGCGTTGCGGCCCGGTTGCCGACCCGCCGGACGGTGTGGACCACCAAGAGGAGGTCCTTCATGCACCGTCTCGCATTTGCTCTGGTTGCTCTCGCGCTCGTCCTGCCCGCCACCGGGACCGCCGGAGGCGATGGTCTCGTCTACCGCTACTACGCCGGCTCCGGGTACCGGCTAAACCCGCTTCTCAGCTTCGCGCAGCTCGAGAACCGAGTCTCGGCGCACGACGTACGCGGAGCACGCAGTCTCGCGACACGGCTCGTCACCCACGGCGTGCGCCGCGGCGACGCGCTCTACTGGACGTATGACTTTCCGTTCGGCGGCTGTCGAGCCGGGTGGACGTCGGGCTTCGCACAGGCGATCGCCGCCGAGTCCCTTGCCCGAACGGCTCGGCTCACGGGCGACCGCACGACGCTCTCGGCCGCGCGAGCCGCCTTTCGCGGCCTGCGCCACGGACTGCTGATTCGCATCGCCGGCGGCGAGTGGGTTCAGGAATACTCGTGCACGGGGCAAGTCATCCTGAACGCGCAGCTGGAGTCGCTTCTCGCGCTCGAGCTGTACGCGCGAATCGTCCGCACCCCCGAGTCACGCGCAACCACTGCCGCGCTCGAGCGCGCGACGATCCGGCTCCTACCGCAGTTCGATCTCGGAACCTGGGGCCGCTACCAGCTCGGCGGACCGGCCGCCGACCGCCACTACGAGGAATACCACGTCGATCTCCTGCGCCGAGTCGCAGCGCTCCACCGCGAGCCGATCTGGCGGCAGACCTATCTGCGGTGGCGGGCCGGACTCGGGTAACGCGAGCGAGAGTCAGCGACCGCGTGTGACCCGCAGGTTCGCCGCGATCCGCGCTTGCGCGCCCAGTCAAGCAGCGGCTGCAAGCGGCGCAGCTCGTGCTCGTCGTTCTCCGCGCTCGCGGCCTCGATCTGAGACTGCAACGTCAGGAACCACTGATGGAGAGCGATCTCTTCCGCTCGGGGCTCGTGACCGTGCTCGAACCTCTCGGCCATGCAGCGCAGCGTACGTCAGCGCGTCGCCGCGAGACGCTCGTCGGCAAGGCGGCGCAGCTCGGGGAGCGTGCCGCAGATGTCGCAGCGGTAGCTGCGGATCGTGCCGTCGAGCGATCCAGTGAGCACGGTTCGGCTGTCGGCGGTGAACGCGGCTCCGACGACCTGCGCGGTCGGGCCGCGCAACGGGACGAACGTCCCGGTTGGCAGCTGCCACAGCCCCGCGGTGATCGGCCCGGCCGTGACGAGCCAGCGGCCGTCGGGGCTGAACGCAACGTCCGCCACCTTCGCGAAGTGCTGGCGCAGCAGGCGCGTCATCTCCCCGCTGCCCGTGTCCCACAACCGCGCGTCGTGATCGACGCTCGACGTCGCGAGCGTGCGGCCGTCCGGGCTGAACACAACCGCGGTCACGGCCTTCGTGTGCTTCCGCAGCTCGTGCAGGAGCCTTCCCGTCCGAAGGTCACGGATGCGGGCGACCGCGTCCGCGCCCGCGGTCGCGATCGACTGCCCGTCGGGGCTGATCGCGAGGCCGTTGACCGCGGTCCGCTCGGCGAACGTCGCGAGCTTCGTGCCCGAGCTCGACCAGACGTCGACCGTCCCGCCACGCGTTGCCGCGACGATGCGCGACGCGTCCGCAGCGACCGCCGTCACCGGCTTGCCGGCCGCAAGCACGAGCGGCGGCGAGCGCCAGACGCGCACCTTGCCGTCTGCGCCCCCGGTCACGACGTCCCCGCCCGAGTAGGCCACTCCGGTGACACGCACGAGCTGGTCGTGCACCGCGACGAGCCGTCCGCCCTCGTAGACGAGTGCCCGGTCGCCCGCCGCGGCGACTGCGCCGCCGGGGCCGACGAAGAACGCCGTGCAACAACCCGCGGGAGCCGCCACGACCTTCAGCTCCGGCGCGACTCCCGGATCCCAGATACGGAGCGTGTTGTCCGCAGAGCCGGTGACGAGGAGAGCGCCGCGGGCCGAGAGCGCGGTGGCCGTCACCGCGTCCGCATGCCCGGCGAGCACGGCATACGTGTGGCCGTCGACCGTGCTCATCGCGCGCGAGGTGCCCGCGTGGTCGCGCGTGACGAGCACCGCGCCGTCCTGGCTGAACTCCACCCCCGTCAACGGAGAACCGGTAACGAGCGCATTCGTCAGCGCACCGCCGGGCAGACTGCGCAGTCGTGCGGCGCCGTCGGTGACCGCCGTTGCGAACGAGGTGCCGTCTGGCGCGACCGCGACACCCGCCACCGTGCTCCGGTCGGTCGCGCGCGCGAGGACGCGAGCGCCCGCGACGCGCCACACCTGTGAGCGATGGCCCGCCGCGGCGGCGAGCACTCGGCCGTGCTCGTCCAGCGCGAGCGACGACGCCTTCCACGGTGCGCGCACACGGAGCAGCGTGCGATGCGCGTCGCGGACGAGCAGACGGCCGTCGATCGTCGCGACGGCGACGCGATCACCGCGGCCGTCGATCGCGACCGCCCGCACCGGGCCTGGCGCGCGAAACGCGAAGCTCTTCGCGGCGGGATCGAGGCCGCGCACCTCGACGAGCCGCCGGCGCGCGACGACCAGCGCTCCACCGCGCGTCGCGATCGCCGCTGCGCGCACGCGCCCGCCGAGCGGCCGGCGAGAGAGCGGCGGGCCGGAGCGTGGAGCGAACGTGAGCAGTGAGCCGGCGCCGTCGATGCTCAGGACGCGGCCGTGGGAGACACCGACCGCCAGCACGCCGCGACGATTGCCGCGCAAGACCGCTCGCGCGCGATCCTGGAGCAGCGCCGTGCGCAGCACCTGCTCCGTCGCCGGAGTCGAGCGTTTGTGCGCCGCCTCGTCCGCGAGCTGAAGGCCGCGGTGCGGATCGGACACCAGGGCGGCCAGCGCGTTCGCCGCGAGCGCCTGCGCCTCCGCGTCGGTCCGCTGCCCGAGCGCGTACGCGGTGACGACGACCATCACGACGACGGCTGCGAGCGCCGCGGCCGCGAGCGCGAGCAGCCGACGCTGCCGCCGCTTCGCCAGCCTGCGTTCGTTGTCGAGGTCCCTCCCCCGGCTCCACTCCAGGACGGCCTGCGCGAGCACGTCGTGGAAGATCTCGTAGCGTCCCCCGCCCTCGCGGTCGTCTTCGACGGGCCGCAGGATGCGCTCCCGCCCGAGCGATTCGAGCACCTCGTGGCCCTGAACCTCGTCGACGCGCGCGAACGCCGCGAGGTCGGACCCGCGGTGCGCGATCTTCGTGCCTGACGGCGTCACCAGATGCTCGAACATGCGTGCGGCCGCGTCCTGCTGCGCCGGATCGAGCACGTCGAGCGCGCGGTCGAGGTGCTCGCGCACGATCGCCTCGGCGCCGCCGAGCTCGCGCAACGTCGAGAGGCGAAGCAGACGCGACCCGCCTTCTGTCTCGGTCTCCCATACGCGCTCCATGACGAGCTGCAGGTACGGCGCCTCGATGCGTTCGGCCCGACGGTCGACGGCCGTTTCGCCGAGCACGGCGTCGACGAGCTCCGGCTCGATCTCCACAGGCTCACGGGCGTCGAGCTCGTTCCATCGCTCGAGCGGGCCGAGGATCGCGGCGCGAGCGCTGTCGCGATCAAGCCGGTCGAGCCGGCGGGCGTTGGCGAACACGTTCGGCACGCGCGCCTTCAGCGCGCCGAGCCGCGCGAGCTCGACCTCGCGGAGGGAAAGCAGCACGTTCGCGCGCAGAG
>JABFWJ010000226.1 GCA_013362295.1 Thermoleophilia bacterium | reverse complement strand
CGTCTGCGACCCGGCGCTCGGGACGCCGGGGAACGCCTAGAGACTGGGGTGGGACGCAGGGGAAGATCTAAGAGCTGGAATCTGGTTTGGCTGCGCCAAATCAGATTCGGGCGCCGAATCTGATTCCACGCAGCGGAACCAGATTCGAGCTCTTTGCCCGAATCTGATTCCGCGCAGCGGAACCAGATCCGAGCCTTACACCCCTAGGCCGACTCTTCGGCGAGCTCGTCCTCGCCGAGGTCGCCGGCGCTCGTGACGAGCGTCGGCTTCAAGCCCTTCTCGATCGTCTCCTTCGTGATCACGCACTTGGAGACGTCCTTGCGCGAGGGCAGCTCGAACATCACGTCGAGCAGCGCGTTCTCGATGATCGAGCGCAGGCCGCGCGCTCCGGTCTCGCGGTCGAGTGCCTTGTCGGCGATCGACCAGAGCGCGTCGTCGGTGAAGTGGAGTTCGATGTTGTCGTAGTTGAAGAATCTCTGGTACTGCTTCGTGAGCGCGTTCTTCGGCTCGGTGAGGATCTGCACGAGATCGTCGCGCTTCAGCTGGTGCACCGCGCTCAGCACGGGCAGGCGGCCGATGAACTCGGGGATCAGGCCGAAGTTGAGCAGGTCCTCCGGCATCACCTCGGCGAGGAGCTCGGCGCTCTCGGCGTCGCGCTTCGACGAGATCTCGCGGCCGAAGCCGACGGCGTTCTTGCCGATCCGCTTCGCGATGATCTTGTCGAGACCCGCGAACGCACCGCCGCAGATGAAGAGGATGTTCGTCGTGTCGATCGAGAGGAACTCCTGGTGCGGATGCTTGCGCCCGCCCTGCGGCGGCACCGACGCGACCGTCCCCTCGAGAATCTTCAGCAGCGCCTGCTGCACGCCTTCGCCCGAGACGTCGCGCGTGATCGACGGGTTGTCTGCCTTGCGCGCGATCTTGTCCACCTCGTCGATGTAGATGATCCCGGTCTCGGCCTTCTTGATGTCGAAGTCCGCCGCCTGGATCAGCTTGAGGAGGATGTTCTCGACGTCCTCACCGACGTAACCGGCCTCCGTGAGCGCGGTGGCGTCCGCGATCGCGAACGGGACGTTGAGGATTCGCGCGAGCGTCTGCGCCAGATGCGTCTTGCCGCAGCCCGTCGGGCCGAGCAGCAGGATGTTCGACTTCTGCAGCTCGACGTCGCCGTCCTCCGCGCCCATCTGGACTCGCTTGTAGTGGTTGTAGACGGCGACCGACAGGGTGCGTTTCGCTTCCTCCTGCGAGACGACGTACTCATTGAGGGAGCCGTAGATCTCGGTCGGCCGCGGGAGGTTGTCGAGGTCGAGTGTGCTCGGGGTCGTCAGCTCCTCGTCGATGATCTCGTTGCAGAGATCGATGCATTCGTCGCAGATGTAGACGCCCGGGCCGGCGATGAGCTTCTTGACCTGGCGCTGGGACTTGCCGCAGAAACTGCAGAGAAGCTGCTCGTTGCCTTCGCTTGCGCGCGCCATCCCAGTCTCCTTTTACCCCGATTTCGGAAAAACGGCTAGGGCTGCCGTATTAAGCGACGGCCTCGCCGCGCACTGCATCGCGGTTCGTGATCACGGAATCGATGATCCCGTATTCCCTCGCTTCCTCAGGACTGATGAAGAAATCCCTCTCCATGTCGCGCGAAATCTCCTCCTGGCCCTTGCCGGTGTGATGGGCGTAAATCTCCTCCAGGCGCCGCTTGAGGCCGATCACCTCGCGGGCCTGAATCTCGATGTCGGTGCCCTGGCCCTGGAAGCCGCCGGACACCTGATGGATCAGAATCCGTGAGTTCGGCAGGGACATCCGCTTCCCTCTCGCGCCCCCCGAGAGCAGTAGCGAGCCCATGCTCATCGCGATGCCGACGCAGATCGTCTGCACGTCCGGCTTCACGAACTGCATCGTGTCGTAGATCGCGAGGCCGGCGTACACGGAGCCGCCGGGCGAGTTGATGTAGAGGAAGATGTCCTTGTCGGGATCCTCGGACTCCAGATGCAGCAGCTGCGCGATGATCAGGTTCGCGATCTGGTCGTCGACCGGGGTTCCGAGGAAGATGATGCGCTCGGCGAGCAGGCGCGAGTAGATGTCGAAGGCGCGCTCGCCGCGCGAGGTCTGTTCGACGACCATGGGGATCAACGGGCTCATCGGCTACTCCTTGCTACCTGGGGTCCAGAGTTTCGGGGGTTCGGCCGGCTGCTCCTTCTCCGGCGTCCAAATGCTTTCGCGCGCCTCGTGGAGGTCGGGCGCAATCGGCTTCACCTCGGCCGCAATGCGGTCGAGTGCCTTCTTCAGACGGATGTCGTCGCGCACGCGGTCCGCACCGCCCTGCTCGACGAACTCGTCGATGTCCTCGTCGTTCTCGCCGGCGGCGCGCAGCTCCTCGCGGATCTCCTCGTCGGTGACCTGGATTCCGAGCTTGTCGGCGACCGCCTCGAGCACGAGCTCGCGCGCGACCGACATCGACGCTTCGGCTCGGAGGCGCTGCTCGAGCGCTTCCGGCGACTGACCGGTCAACTCGAGATACGAGTTCGCGTCGATCCCGCGCTGCTGGAGGCTGCGCGCGAGGCCGTTCAGGAGCTCGCGCGTCCGCAGCTCGACGAGCGGACCGGCCGGGCTGAACGCGGTCGCGCGGACGAGCTCGTCGACGACGGCAGCACGGAAGAGTCCCTCGAGCTCCTCTTCGACCTGGCCCTTCAGACGCTGTTCGATCTCGCTTCGTAGCTCGTGGAGCGTGTCGAACTCCGACGCCGCCTTTGCGAGGTCGTCGTCGAGCGGCGGCAGCACGCGCTCCTTCAACTCCTTCACGGCCACGGTCGCGCTCCGGCGCGTGCCGTCGGAGAGCTCGTAGGCGATCTCGCGGTCCTGGCCGGGCGAGAGGCCGCGGATCCCGTTCTCGATCTCCTCGACGAGCCGCTCGGAGCCGAGCTCGACGATGTAGTCCCGCTGCGCCGAACCGTCGTCGGCGATCAGGTCGACGACGACGGTGTCGCCCTCCTGCGCCGGCCGCCCGTCGACGGAAACCAGCTCGGCCGCGACTCGCTGGAGCAGCTCGAGCTCGGCGTCGACGGCTTCCTTCGGCACCTCGGCCTCGTGCTTCGGTACCTCGAGCGTCGTCCAGTCGGCCGGCTCCGGCTTGGGCTGCACGGCGACGGTCGCGGAGAACGACCAGTCCGCGCTCTCGCTCGCCGGCAACTCGTACTCGTACTCCGGCTGCGCGACGGGGTTCACGCGCGCACGGGTCGCAGCGTTCCAGAACCAGCCGCCGATGTGGCTCTCGACCGCCTCGGCGTACAGCCGCTCCTTGCCGATCCGCTGCACGAGCAACGGCCGCGGCACCTTCCCCTTGCGGAAGCCCGGGATGCGGACGCTCTGGGCGAGATCGTTCGCCGCATGCTCGACGGCGTGGTGCACGTCGTGCGCCGGGACGTCCACCTTAAGGCGGACCCGGTCTTCGGCGAGCTGCTCGACCTGCGTTGCCATGAGTCGGGCCATTGAACCAGACCTGTAGCTTGCTGGGCCGTGGACGTCGCCGACGCCATCCGCTCACGGAGAACGCACAAGCAGTTCGGCTCCGAGCCGGTGAGCGAGGAGACCCTGCGGGAGCTGCTCGAGCTCGCGCGGTACGCGCCGAACCACCATTTGACGCAGCCCTGGCGGTTCCGCGTGCTCGGGCCGCAGACCAGGCGGCGGATCGAGGAGCTCGCCGGCGAGAAGGAGGCGAGGAAGCTGCAACGGGCTCCCACGCTCGTCCTCGCCACGGCGGCGCTCTCCGGCGATCCCTTGACGGACGAGGAGGATCTGCACGCCTCCGCGGCCGCCGTCTACGCCGTGCTCCTCGGAGCGACGGCCCGGGGGCTTGCCTCCTATTGGCGCACGCCCACCTGCTTCCGCGACCCGCTCGTCCGCGGCGTGCTCGGCCTCGGCGAGGACGAACGCATGGTCGGGCTGATCCATCTCGGACCGCGCCTCAGCGAGCCGCCCGACAAGCACCGCCTGTCGATCGACGACGTCCTGACCGTCCTCCCCTGACGTCACTCGATCGAGGGAGTTCCCGATTCGGCCCGACCGGGCAGAAACAGGCATGGATGCGTCGCGGTGGGGCAACCCGATCAGGGTGCTGCTGGTGGAGGACCATCCCGGATTCCGGATGGTGCTCCGCGCACTGCTCGAGTCGGACGAGCGGCTGATCGTGATCGACGACGTCGGCTCGGCCGACGCCGCATGCGCGCACCCGATGCTCGAGCACGTCGACGTCGCGCTCGTCGACATCGGCCTGCCGGGAACGAGCGGGATCGAGGCGACGAAGCGCCTGCGCCGGCTGAACACCGACCTGCGCGTCCTGATCATGAGCGGCAGCGGCTTCGACCGCGCTTCCGACGACGCGCTCGAGGCGGGCGCCGACGCGTACCTGGAGAAGGGCGCGCTGCACGACGACCTGATCGAGGCGATCGTCGATGCGGGCGAGAGGCGTCGAACCTTCAAAGGCTGCTAGGCGCGCCGGCCCTTGCCCCGAATCTGATTCGCCGAAGGCGAACCAGATTCGAGAACTTCGGAGGCGGCGCGAGGTTCGGACAGGCTGGAAGCTGGTTCGGCAGCGCCGAATCAGGTTCCGGATCGTTGATGCGGGCGAGAGGCGTCGAACCTTCAAAGG
>JABFWJ010000247.1 GCA_013362295.1 Thermoleophilia bacterium | reverse complement strand
TCGACCAGTCGCACGTCCTGGAGCTGCGTCTGCTCGATGACGACCGGCGACGGTGAGCGCCGCGAGGCCGACGAGGGGCACGGCGAAAGCGGCGGCCCCGAACACGGCACGCGCGGCCACGAAGGCGAAGAGCGGTGAGACCAGGATCAGCCCCGTCGCATGCGCGCCGCGATGTGTGAGGGAGATCACGCCGAGCACGCGGCCGAGCAGACCGTCCGGGACCTCCTCCTGGGCAGCCGAGTTGAGCAGCACGACCGACGTGCTCTGGCCCGTCGCGGCGAAGAACGCGCCTGCGACCGCGAGCAGGAGCGACGGTGCGAGCGCGATCAGGCCGTAGCCGGGCAGGTACATCGCCCACGCGATCAGGCTCGCGCGCGCCTTGCGGCGGATCGGGAAGCGCGCGAGGGCGATCCCGCTCACGATCGAGCCCGCCGCGTAGCCCGCCATCACGATCGAGAACGCGCCGGCACCGTGGTGGAGCGTGTCGCGGATCAGTGTCGGCATCCCACCGATCCACGTTCCGGCGGTGATGGTCACGGCGAGGCCGAGCGCGACCACCGTCGCGGCGAGCATCGGACGCGGCCGCAGCGCCGCGAACCCCTCGCGCAGCCGCGGTGGCTCCGCCTGCGGGTCGCGCTCCTGTCCGTGTCGCAGCCGCACGATCAGCGCGGCGGAGGCGAAGAACGATGCCGCGTTCACCGCGAAGAACACGCTGACCGGGATGAAGGCGAGCAGTGCCGCGGCGAGCGCCCAGCCGCCGATCGAGATCGCCTGCACCGTCGCCTGGACGAGCGCGTTGGCCTGCTGCACGTTCTCGCGGTCGACGAGCGTCGGAACGGTCGCGCCGTACGCTGGTGCGAAGTAGCTCGTCGCCGTCTCGAGAATGAACGCGGCCGCCACGAGCCCCCAGAGCGGCAGCGAGCCTCCGAGACCGGCGTACGCGACCGGGACGAGCACGACGCCGCGCACGAGGTCGGCGCCGACCATCAGGCGCTTGCGGCTCCAGCGGTCGGCCGCAACGCCGCCGTGCAGCCCGAAGACGATCGCCGGGATGCTGTCCGCGAGGCGCACGGCGATCACGCCGAGGGGCCCACCCGCGTCGAGCGCGAACCACATCAGGGCGATGTAGTGGAGCGAGTCGCCGAGCTCGCTGGCCACGACGGCCGCGTAGAGCCGGCGGAAGTCGGGACGCCGGAGCAGGGCGAGCGCCCGCGCGCGCGGCGCGCCCGGGAGCTCCAGCTCCCGGGGCTGATCGAAGATCGGATCGGACACCGGCGAGGAGTATCCCGACCGCCGGACTAGAGTTCGCTGCGTGACCGCGACGCACGCGCTGACGGGCGGCGACCTCACGCTCGAGGACGTCTGGGAGGTCGCCGTCGAGGGCCGGGCGGCCGCGCTCCTCTCCGAGGACGCGCGCACGAAGATGCGCGCCGCGCGGGAGGTCGTCGAGCACGTGGCACACGGTGCGAAGGAGCACACCTACGGCGTCAACACCGGCTTCGGCCGCTTCGTCTCGCGGCAGATCCCGGAGGAGCTGACCGAGGAGCTGCAGCTGCGCCTGCTGCGCTCGCACGCATGCGGCGTCGGCGACCCCTATCCCGACGCTGTCGTGCGCGCCGCGATGCTGCTGCGCGCGAACGCGCTCGCGAAGGGGAACTCGGGTGCGCGCGTCGAGACGGTCGAGCTGCTCCTCGAGTGCTTGAACCGCGGTGTCCTTCCGTACGTCCCGGCCCGTGGCTCGGTGGGCGCGTCCGGCGACCTCGCCCCGCTCGCGCACCTCGCGCTGCCGCTCGTCGGCGAAGGGCGCGCCTGGGTCGAGGGCGAGCTGCTCGACGGCGGCGACGCGCTCGCGCGCGCCGGGCTCGAGCCGGTGCGTCTGCTCGCCAAGGAGGGTCTCTCGCTGATCAACGGCACGCAGTTCATGGCCGCGCAGGGAGCGATCGAGCTCGTGCGTGCGCGCCGGCTGACGCGCGTCGCGGACTGCGCATGCGCGTTGTCGCTCGAGGCGCTGCAGGGCTCGCGCACGTCGTTCCTGCCGCAGGTGCATGCGCTGCGCCCGCTCCGCGGGCAGGCGGCGTCGGCCCGGAACGTCACGCGTCTGCTCGTCGACTCCGCGATCATGGAATCGCACCGCTGGTGCGACAAGGTCCAGGATGCATATTCGCTCCGCTGCGCGCCGCAGGTGCACGGTGCATCACGCGACCTGCTCGACTACGTCGAGTACACGATCACGACCGAGCTGAACGCCGCGACCGACAATCCGCTGGTGCTCGTCGAAGACGAGATGCTCGTCTCGGCGGGCAACTTCCACGGTCAGCCGCTCGCCTTCGCGCTCGACGCGCTCGCGATGGCGGTCTCCGAGCTCGCGAACATCTCGGAGCGGCGCGTCGAGCGTCTCGTCAACCCGAACCTGAGCGACGGCCTGCCCGCGTTCCTCACGACCGACGGCGGCCTCAACTCGGGGTTCATGATCCCGCAGTACGTGGCCGCCTCGCTGGTCTCCGAGAACAAGTCGCTCTGCCATCCCGCATCCGTCGACTCGATCCCGACGAGTGCGGGGCAGGAGGATCACGTCTCGATGGGCAACGCCTCGGCTCTCAAGGCGTGGCAGGTCGTCGCGAACTCCGAGCGGGCGCTCGCGATCGAGCTGCTCGCGGCCGCGCAGGCGGTCGAGTTTCTCGCGCCGCTCGAACCGGGCCGCGGCGCGGCCGCCACGCACGAGTTCGTGCGCTCGCTCTCGCCGCGCCTCCGCGACGACCGGCCGTTGGGTCCGGACATCGAGGCGGTCGCCGACGCGATCCGCGACGGCTCGCTGCTCGCGGCGGTCGAGGCCGCCGTGGGGGAGCTGGAATGACTCGTCCGCGGCGGTTGAGGTGGGGCGTGCCCGAGCAGCCGCTGCCGAAGCACCCCTATCGCGACACGCTGATCCTCTACGGCGTCTTCGCGGCGCTGATCGTGCTGGTGGCCTGGCTGACCGGCGGCGGCGTGGGTCGCGCCGTGGTGGTCGCACTCCTCTTCTACGTCGTCGCGTCGGCGTGGAGCGTCTCCCGCTGGCGGAACCGGCTGCGCGAGGAGGCTGCACGGGTACGGGAGGAGGAGCCATGACGGTCGCGCCCTCGCGCGAAGCGCTCGTCGAGTCGCTCTGCGGCGACCTGTCGGCGATCCACGCCCCGCGCGGCACCGAGCTGAACGCACGATCGTGGGCGACGGAGGCTCCGCTGCGGATGCTGCTCAACAACCTCGACCCCGACGTCGCGGAGCGCCCCGAGGAGCTCGTCGTCTACGGCGGCAGCGGCCGAGCGGCGCGTTCGCACGAGGCGCTGAAGGCGATCGTGCGCACGCTGCTCGAGCTCGGCGACGACGAGACGCTGCTCGTCCAGTCCGGGAAGCCGGTCGCCGTCTTCAGGACGACGCGCGAGGCGCCCCGCGTGCTGATCGCGAACTCGCTGCTCGTGCCGAAGTGGGCGACCTGGGACGAGTTCCGGCGGCTCGAGAGCGAGGGCCTGACGATGTTCGGGCAGATGACCGCAGGCTCGTGGATCTACATCGGCACGCAGGGAATCCTGCAAGGGACCTACCAGACGTTCGCAGCCGCCGCGCAGCAGCACTTCGGCTCGCCGTCGCTCGCCCGCAGGACGATCCTGACCGCCGGCCTCGGAGGGATGGGTGGTGCGCAGCCGCTCGCCGGGACGATGGCCGGCGCCGCGATCCTCTGCGTCGAAGTCGACTCGTCGCGCATCGAGCGACGTCTCGCGACTCGGTATCTCGACGAGGCGACCGAGTCGATCGACGACGCGCTCACACGTGTGCGGAGTGCCGCGTCGGAGGGACGCGCGCTGTCGGTCGGCCTGCTCGGAAACGCGGCCGACGTCCTGCCGGAGCTCGCGCGCCGTGAGGAGCACTTCGACCTCGTCACGGATCAGACGGCGGCGCACGATCCGCTCACGGGCTACATCCCGCGCGACCTCTCTGTCGAGGACGCGTCCGCCCTGCGCTCGTACGACCCGGAGGAGTATCTGCGGCGGGCGCGTGAGTCGATCGCGGTGCACGTCGAAGCGCTGCTCGAGTACGTCCGACGCGGCAGCTACGTTTTCGACTATGGCAACAATTTGCGAGGTGAGGCCGAAGCAGCAGGCGTAAGCGAGGCCTTCTCATACCCGGGCTTCGTCCCGGCCTATATCCGGCCGCTCTTCTGTCGCGGGATCGGGCCGTTTCGCTGGGCAGCGCTGTCCGGGGACCCGGCCGACATCCAGGTGATCGACGACGCGCTACGCGAGCTCTTCCCCGGCGACGAGCTCCTGCAGCGCTGGCTCGACCTGGCCCCGGGGCGGGTGGCGTTCCAGGGGCTGCCGGCCCGTATCTGCTGGCTCGGCTACGGCGACCGGGCCAAGGCGGGCCGGGCGATCAACGAGCTCGTGCGCAGCGGGCGCGTCAAGGCTCCGGTCGTGATCGGGCGCGACCACCTGGACGCAGGCTCGGTCGCCTCTCCGTACCGCGAGACGGAAGCGATGCGTGACGGGTCCGACGCGATCGCCGACTGGCCGATCCTCAACGCCCTCGTCAACGTCGCGGCGGGTGCGACATGGGTCAGCGTCCACCACGGCGGCGGGGTCGGCATCGGCAACTCGATCCACGCCGGCATGGTCGTGCTCGCCGACGGCACCGGCGAGGCCGCCGAACGGCTCGAGCGCGTGCTCACGACCGACCCCGGGATGGGCGTCATGCGCCACGTCGACGCCGGCTACCCGGAGGCGCGGGCCGCCGCGGACGAGCACGGGCTCACGAGCCCGATGTGACGCGACTGCTCGTTCGCGACCTCGCGCAGCTGGCGACGCCCTCCGCGGGACCGGCTCCGCTGCGCGGGCGCGCGCTCCGGGACGTGACCGTGATCGAAGACGCCTACGTGCTCTGCCGCGACGGCGTCATCGAGGCCGTCGGGCCGATGCGCGACCTCGACGCGCGCTCGACCGCCGCGCTCGACGACGAGCTCGACGGCCGGCACCTCTGCGCCGTCCCCGGGCTCGTCGACTGTCACACGCACCCGGCGTGGGGCGGCGACCGCGTGGCCGAGTTCTCGCTCCGTGCGGGAGGTGCAAGCTACGAGGAGCTGCACGCCGCGGGCGGCGGCATCCTCGCGACCGTCCGCGCCACGCGTGCGCTCGACGACGGCGAGCTGCAGGCTCGCGTCGCCCGGCACGCCGAGTGGATGCTCCGGCACGGCACCACGACCTGGGAGGGCAAGTCGGGGTACGGCCTCGACCGCGAGACCGAGCTCGCGTCGCTGCGGGCGATCCGTGCGGCCGGCGGCTCGCCGACGTGGCTCGGTGCGCACGCGGTGCCGCCGGAGTTCGAGGACGCCGACTCGTACCTCGACTTCACGCTCGCCGAGGTGCTTCCCGAGGCTTCACAGCTCGCCGATGCCGCGGACGTCTTCCTGGAGCGCGGCGCCTTCGACGCGGCGCAGGCCCGCCGCTACCTCGGCGCGTGCCGCGACGCCGGCCTGTCGCTGCGCCTGCACGGCGATCAGTTCACCGAGAGCGGTGCGATACCGCTCGCGGTGGAGCTCGGCGCACGCTCCGTCGACCACCTGGAGGCAACCGGCGACGACGGGGCACGCCGGCTCGCGGCGAGCGACGTCGTCGGCGTCCTGCTCCCGGCGAGCGCGCTCTTTCTGGACCGGCCGATGCCGCCCGGGCGCAGCCTGGTCGACGCGGGCGCGGCGGTCGCGCTCGCCACCGACTTCAACCCCGGCAGCTCGTTCACCGAGAGCCTTCCGGTGGTGACCACGCTCGCGTGCACGCAGCTGCACCTCGCGCCGGAGGAGGCGCTGTCGGCCGTCACGATCAACGCGGCCCACGTGCTCGGGCTCGCGCACGACCGCGGGCGGATCGCGCCTGGGCTGCGAGCCGACCTCGTGCTGCTGGCGGCCGACGACTGGCGCCACCTCGGCTACCACCTCGCGGGAGACATCGTCGTGCACGTGATCCAGGACGGTGTGCTGCGGCGCTAACCTGGCTGCGATGCCGACCCGCAAGCAGCGCCGCCGCCGGGCGAAGGACTTCCGCCACGACATGCGGGTCTTCGAGGTCGACGCGGAGGGGAACGAGATCCCGCTCGCGGAGCTGCGGACGCCCGAAGAGCGCAAGCCGAAGGCGAAGCCGCAGCAGCAGTCGAAGGGCGGCCGCACGCTGCGGGAGCCGCCCCAGCCGTCCTGGCAGCGGGCGATCCGGCGCGGGGGCCTGATGGGCGGGCTGATGCTCGTCGCGTTCGTGTTCGTGATCCGAACGGGCCCAATCGGGCAGCGCATCGGGATCGGCGTGTTCTACGGGCTCGCGTTCCTCCCGCTCACGTACTGGATCGACCGCACCGCGTATCGCACCTACCAGCGCCGACTCGCGAAGCAGGCCGCGAAGAAGACGTAAGCGTTACCGGTTGCCGCGGTAGTGGCCCGCGCCGGGCCACGGCGCGAGCACCATCACGATCCGGGCGCCCTCCTCGCTGCGCAGGGCGTGGCGCTCGTCGGGATCGAAGCGCGCCATCGTCCCGCGCCCGGCCTCGATCGTCTCGCCGCCGGCCGTGATCTGCACCGTCCCGTCGAGGACGGTCACCCAGGCGTTCTCCTTCACCTGGTGGTCGCCGAGCGACTGTCCAGGGCTCAGCACGATCAGGACGGCGCGCGCGCCGTCGTCCGAGTGGAGCACGATCGGATCGCGCGTCCCGTCGGGGGCATCCATCTGCATGAGATCCCAGCGCTGCACGGCCAATTGGGGTTTCCGACCGCTTATACACTCAAACGCTCGATGCCGCTCGCCGTGGACACCTACGTGATGGGCCCGTTCCAGAGCAACTGCTACGTCGTGCGCGCCGAACGGGGCGCGCCGGAAGCGGTCGTCGTCGACCCCGGCGACGACCCGACGCCGGTGCGGCTCGAGCTCGCACGAGTCGGCGCGAAGCCGGCCGGGATCCTCGTCACGCACACCGACGTCGACCACGTCGGCGGCGTGGCGTCACTCGCGGAAGGCACCGGCAGCGAGGTGTGGGCTCCCGCGGGCGAGGTCGAAGCGCTGCGTACAGGAACGACCCGCGGTGGTATCCCCGTCGCGGCGCACGACCCGGCGCACACCGTCTCGGGCGGCGACGAGATCACGGTCGCCGGAATCACCTTCGACGTCGTCGACGTCCCCGGCCACTCGCACGGTCACGTGGCGTTCCACCACGACGGAGAGCTCTTCGCCGGCGACCTTCTCTTCGCGGGCTCCGTCGGCCGTGTCGACCTGCCGGGTGGCGACTGGGAGACGCTGGTCGACTCGGTGCGCGGGCTGATCGAGCGCTTTCCCCCGGAGACGATCGTCTATCCCGGCCACGGACCTGCGACGACCCTCGGGCGCGAGCTGGAGTCGAACCCGTTCCTGAGCGACCTGCGCGCCGAGCGGCAGGCGTGACGACCCGCCGGAGGCTCGACGGAGGCGCCGGATGAGCCCCTTCCGCGCCCCGCGCGGGACGCACGACGTCCTGCCGTCCGAGCAACCGATGTGGCAGCTCGTCACGGGAACGCTCGCCGAGGTCGCGGAGCTGTACGGCTACCGGCGCATCCAGACCCCGAACTTCGAGGACACGGACGTCTTCGCGCGCACCTCGGGCGCGGGCTCGGACGTCGTGCAGAAGGAGATGTACACGTTCGTGGACAAGGGCGGCAGGTCGCTCACGCTGAAGCCCGAGGGAACGGCGCCGATCGCTCGTGCGTACATCGAGCACGGCATGCATCGCGATCCGCAGCCGGTGAAGCTCTACACCGTCGCCCCGATGTACCGGTACGAGGCGCCGCAGCGCGGGCGCTACCGCGAGCACTGGCAGGTGTCCGTCGAAGCATTCGGGTCCGCGGACCCGGCGCTCGATGCGGAGGTGATCGACCTCTATGCGCAGTTCGCACGTCGCGTGGGAATCACGAAGTACGTCCTGCAGATCAACTCGATCGGCGACGCGAACTGCCGCCCGGCGTACATCGCGAGGCTGAACGAGTGGCTCGACGAACATGCAGACGTGCTCGACGAGGACGCGCAGCAGAAGCGGGCGCGCAGCCCCTTGCGCGTCTTCGACGTGAAGAACGAACGCGTACGCGCAGCGCTTCGCGATGCTCCGAAGATGGCCGACCACCTCTGCGAGGCGTGCGCCGCGCACTTCGCTGAGGTGCGCAGGCTCCTCGACGAGCTGCGCATCCCGTACGAGGTCGAGCCGACGCTCGTGCGCGGGCTGGACTACTACACGCGCACCGTGTTCGAGTTCATCAATCCCGACGAGAAGGCACAGCCGCAGATCTGCTCCGGCGGCCGCTACGACGGTCTCGTCGAGCAGCTGGACGGCCGTCCGACGCCCGGAGTCGGATTCGGCGCCGGCATCGAGCGCGCGCTGATCGCCTTGGACGCGGAAGAGCGGAGGGTGGAGCAGCCCGGCCTCGACGTCTTCTTCGTCACCGGCGAGGACGCGCCCCGCGACCGCGTCCTGCAACTGCTCGCCGAGCTGCGGCACGGCGGCTTGTCGGCGGATGCCGATTACGCCGGTCGCTCGTTCAAGGGGCAGATGACGCAGGCCGGCCGTACCGGTGCCCAGACGGTCGTGATCGTCCGCGGCGGCGACGCGACGATCCGGCGCAACGGCCGTGACGAGCAGGTGGTCGCCCTCGAGGACGTCGTCGCTACGCTCACGCGATGAGCTGGCGCGACCTCTATTGCGGCGAGCTTCGCACCGACCACATCGGCAAGCGCGTCACCGTCGCCGGGTGGGTCGACACGCGCCGCGACCACGGTGGTCTCGTGTTCGTCGACCTGCGGGACCACACCGGAAAGCTGCAGCTCGTCGTCAACCCCGAGCGCGCCCCCGAGGCGCAGCTGGCCGCACACGAGATCCGCAACGAGTTCGTCGTGCAGGCCGAGGGCGAGGTCGTGGCGCGTGCCCCCGAGGCGGCCAACCCGAATCTGCCGACGGGGGAGGTCGAGGTGCAGGTCGACGTCCTGCGCATCCTTTCGCGCTCGACGCCTCTGCCGTTCCAGCTCGACGAGGAGCACGTCGACGAGACGCTCCGGCTCCGCTACCGCTGGCTCGACATGCGCCGTGAGCGCATGCAGGGCAACTTCCGACTCGCACACACGGTGATCGCCGCGATCCGCCGCGCGATGGACGAGCTCGACTTCGTCGATGTCTGGACGCCGAGCATGACGCGCGGCACGCCCGAGGGCGCGCGCGACTTCCTCGTCCCGGTCCGCCTCCAGCCGGGCCGGTTCTTCGCGCTCGCGCAGTCTCCCCAGCTCTTCAAGCAGCTCTGCATGGTGGGCGGGATCGACCGCTACTACCAGATCGCCACCTGCTGGCGCGACGAGGATCTCCGTGCGGACCGGCAGTTCGAGTTCAGGCAGCTCGACCTCGAGATGGCATTCGTGGAACGCGAGGAAGTCCTCGACGTGATGGAGACCGCGGTCGTCGCCGCGTTCGAGTCGGTCGGGCGCACGGCGCCGTCACGGCCGTTCCCGCGTCTCACCTACGGGGAGGCGATGGCGAAGTACGGCTCCGACAAGCCGGACCTGCGGTTCGGCATGGAGATCCAGGAGGCGACCGAGCTCACGCGCGACTCCGAGTTCGGCGTCTTCAGGAGCGCGCCGACGGTGCGCTCCATCGTCGCGCCGAAGGCGTTCTCGCGCGCGGAGCTCGCACGCCTCGAAGAGCTCGCGAAGGAGTGGGGGGCCAAGGGCCTTGCGTACCTCGTCCGGGACGAGAGCGGCGAGGTTCGGTCGCCGATCGCGAAGTTCCTCTCCGAGCGCGAGCTGGCGGCGTTCGCCGCCGAGCCGGGCTCGACAGTGCTCTTCGTCGCCGACGAGGAGCCGATGGTGGCGCGCGTGCTGGGACTGCTGCGCTTGCATCTCGGGCGCGAGCTCGAGCTGATCGACGCCCGGCGGGACGTCTTCCACTGGGTGATCGACTTCCCGCTCTTCGGCCACGACGACGAGACGGGCCGCTGGACGTTCCTCCACCATCCGTTCACCGCGCCGGCCGCCGGGCACGAGGCGTGGGACGAGGCGGATCCCGCACACGTCCGCGGGCAGCATTACGACCTGATCTGGAACGGCTGGGAGCTCGGCTCGGGCTCGATCCGAATCCACGACGTCGAGGTGCAGGAGCGCGTCTTCCGCACGATGGGGCTGAGCGACGAGGAAGCGCACTCGAAATTCGGCTTCCTGCTGGAAGCGCTCGCGATGGGGGCACCGCCACACGGCGGCTTCGCGATGGGGATCGAGCGCTTCGTGGCGCTGATGGCCGGCGAGCCGGACATCCGGCAGGTGATCGCGTTTCCGAAGGTCTCGAGCGGGTCCGATCCGCTCACCGGCGCACCGACCGCGATGCCGGACGAGGTCCTGCGCGAGCTTGGAGTCGAGGCGCTGCAGCCGGAATCCTCAAGATCGCGCTGAGTCCGGCCGAAGGAAAGGGCATACTTCAGGTTCCGCACCTGCGGGGCCGTTTACCGCTGCCGTTCCAGACACCGCCGTTTCAGACACCGCCGTTTCAGACACTGCCATGACGACTCCCTCACCCCAGCCCTCGCTCACCTCGCTGCCGCGGCTCGAAGACCTGCCGCAGACGGGGGACGGCGCCTACGAGCCCGAGGGCGTCCGCGAGGCGTTCGAGAGCTTCCGCCGTCACTCGCTGCAGCTCCAGGCGCAGTTGCGCGTGCTGCAGGCCGCCGGCAAGACGGCCAGCGTCGACCCGACCGGCCATGCCGTCCGGATGGACGCCTTGCACCTGATTCGCGCCGCGGCCGAGTTCGCCGACGCGCTCGAGCGCGACGCGCAGAACGCATCCGCCGCGCAGCTGGGCCGCACCGAGGTCGAGGTGACGCGCCGCCAGCGCGAGCTCCAGGAACGGGAGCGCCAGATCGACCGCTACCGCGAGGAGAGCGAGCGCCAGCGCAACGAGATCCTCAACGCCGCGAAGGCCGAGGCCCGCGAGCTTCTCGCGACCTCCAACCGCGATGCCAACGCGGAGGTGCGCGAGGCCGAGGCCCGCGGAGCCCGCCTGCTCGAGCAGTCGCGCCACCAGGCGACCGAGCTCACGAACGCCGCGCGCGCCGAGGTCGAGCAGACGCTCGAGTGGGCCCGCGCACAGGCGGGCGCGATCCTGGCGCGCGCCCAGCACGGCGCCGAGCAGCTCCTCACCGCCGCCGGGCTCGGCTCGGAGGCGCTCGCAGAGGTCTCCGAGGCGATCGTGGGCGCCGCGCGCGCTTCGGCCGAGGAGAGCCGCGGCCGGGTACCTGTCCCCCCGCCGGCACGTACGCAGCCTCCGATCGCCGCCGCACCCGAGCCCGCGCCGCCCGTCACGCCGCCGACCGCAGGCGAACCGCCCACGGAAGAACCGCCTACCGAAGAGCCGCCCGTATCCGGGCCACCCGTGACTCCGGAGCCGCCGACCTCGCCTGCGCCTGAGCAGGGCGAGGACGCCTCCTAGTCGAAGAAGAGCTCATGCCAGATCGTCGTGGCTCGCGGTTCGCGTTCGAGGTGCTCTTCCTCATCGCGCTCGCCGTCGCGCTGACGCTCGCCGACCTGCGGCCGATCGAGATCGCCGGGATCATGCTGGCCGGCTGGGTGGTCGTCGCCGCGCTCGAGTGGGCCGCGTGGCGCGAGCAGCCGCACTACGGGAGCGGACTGCCGCCGCGGTACTACGTCCCGCAGGTCAACCTGCCGCCCGCGCAGCCGCTCGAACAGGTTTCCGTCGGCTACCCGGAGGCCCGCGACGAGGCGCCGACCTGGATCGCCTCCGCCGCGCTGCGCGCGGAGATGCTCGGCGAATGGCCGGTCGCGGCCCCGGTCGCGCAGGAACCCGAGCCCGAGCCGGACCCGGAGCCCGAGCCGGACCCGGAGCCCGAGCCCGAGCCGGAGCCCGAGGTCGACCCGGACCCCTGGACCCATGCCGAGGAGCTGCCCGTCGCCCCGCTCGACGAGGTCGAGCAGGAAGCGGAGCCCGGGGCCGTCGTGCTGCCAGCGGCCGACACGAACGGCAACGGCGGCGTGCCCGACGTCGTGCTCGCACGCTCGACCCAGGGAATCGCGCGCTACCGGCTCGATCCGCTGGCCGAGCCCGCGCCGCGACGGCGCTTCGGACGTGGGCCGAGCCACGAGCCGGCCGCGGTCGACGTTCCCGCGCGCCCAGGCGGCGCGCGGGCATTGCCCGGCCGCACCACCCGGCAGGATTAGCCCGTGACGATCGTCCGCCGTCCCGGTTTCCGCTTCGTCGTGGAGGCCGCCGCGATCGTGCTGACGGCAGTCGCGACGGGGCTCGCGCACATCGACCCCTGGGGGATCGGCGGCGCCGTCGCCGTCGTGTGGGTCGTCGTCGCGTTGATCGAGTACTCGCTCTCGCACCCGCGTACCGCCGGCGCACCCGCGCAGCCGCCCGAGCCGGCTTCGCAGGCCGACCCGCTCGTCGTAGAGGCCGTGCGGCTCGTCCCACGGGCGCCCGAGGTGCTCGTCGAGCCCGAACCGGAACCGCAGGTCGAGCCCGAGCCGGAACCCGAGCCGGAGCCGGAACCAGCGCCGGAACCAGAGCCGGAACCAGAGCCCGAGCCCGAACCCGTTGCCGTCGAGCCCGAGCCAGAACCGGAGCCAGAACCGGAACCGGAGCCCGAGCCGGAGCCCGAGCCGGAACCGGAGCCCGAGCCGGAACCAGAGCCCGTCGCCCTCGAACCGGAGCCCGAGCCCGAGCCGCCGCCCCCGGCGCGGCAGTGGAACGTCTGGCAGCTCGACCGTGCGCTCCGCGACGCCGGCGAGACGACCGAGGAGCAGGAGTTCTTGCTCCTCTACCTGCGCGACTATGCCGACCCGGCGGGGCTGCTGCCCCTCGACTTCGACGGGCTCGTCCGCGAGTCGTTCGGACACGTGCTCGAGGCGCCGGCCCGATGAGGCTCGCGCAGCGAGAGGTGGCGCTCGCAGGCCTCGCGCTGCTCGCGGGCGCGGTCTCGCTCGCGGTCACCCACCAGACGCGGGACCGGGCGCCGACGACGCCGGAGCAGGAAGGGTCGTACACCGCGCTCGCCGGATCGAGCGGCCCTGCAGCCTTCGGACACCGCACCGCATGCGGCGGCGTGCTCCGCGCCGACACCGTCGGCGTCGCGCACCCGACGCTTCCATGCGGCGCGCGCGTCTTCATCACGTACCGCGGCGAGAAGGTGCTCACCCAGGTGGTCGACCGCGGCCCCTACGTGCCGGGCCGGCAGTTCGACCTCACGGACGCCCTGGCGCGGCGGCTCGGGCTGCGCGGCGTGCAGACGATC
This sequence comes from Thermoleophilia bacterium, assembly GCA_013362295.1. Lineage (GTDB taxonomy): Bacteria > Actinomycetota > Thermoleophilia > Gaiellales > Gaiellaceae > PALSA-600. The sequence goes on along the minus strand of JABFWJ010000247.1, from coordinate 2,950 downwards.
CATTGGGGGTACGCGCGCTCCGCGTGAAGTGCTCTACAGTGCCCGCGAGTGCTCGAGCCCGTTCGTGCACCGCGTATCCATGTAGAACCAACACCATGTGAAAGGGAGCCCGCGTCGGGCTCAGGCGATCGCTGCCGATGGTCCGCACGGCACCCACCTGGCTTGTCCAGGTTCACACGGACGCGGTAGACGGCGTGCTCGGAGCACGGTGAGGGGGGCTTCGGCCCCCCTCACGCTGTGCGGAGTACCCTGCTTCGCGTGGTCGAGCTGATCGGAGATTCCGCGCGCGGCGACGAGTTCGCGCTCGTCCGGCTGCGCGTGGACGGTGACCGGATCGTCGATGCCGACGCACCAGGCCTGGCCGTGGATCTGCGTGGGCTGACGCTGCTCGAGGCGGCGGCGATCGGCGGCGAGGTGCTGCCCGTCGATGCGCTTGCGAACGCGATCGGCCCCGCGCTCCGGGCCGCGCCCGATGTGCGGCGCACGGCCGTGGCGATGAGCGGCGGCGTCGACAGCGCCGTCACGCTGCTGAAGGCAGGTGAGCACGCGGTCGGCGTCACGCTTCGGCTCTGGCTCGATCCGAACGGCCCCGACGCCGAGCGCGCCTGCTGCTCGCCGAGCGCGGTGATCGCGGCGCGCGAGACATGCCACCGGCGCGGGGTCCCGCACGTGACGCTCGACCTGCGCGAGGAGTTCCGCCGCGCGGTCGTGACGCCGTTCGTGCGCGGGTACGCGCGCGGCGAGACGCCGAACCCGTGCATCCACTGCAACGGCGGCTTCCGGTTCGCCGAGCTGCTCGCGTTCGCGAAGCGTGTGGGCGCCGCCCGGCTCGCGACGGGGCACTACGCGCGGATCGTCGAGCACGAGGGACGGCTGCTGCTCGCGCGGGCCGCCGACGAGACGAAGGACCAGAGCTACATGCTGGCCGGGCTCGACCCGCGCCGCCTCGAGCGCATCTGGTTCCCGCTCGGCTCGCAGACGAAGGCGCAGACGCGCGCCGAGGCGGCAGAAGCCGGGCTCGCCGCGGCGCAGCGCGCCGAGAGCCAGGAAGCCTGTTTCCTGGCGGGCGACGACTACCGCGCGTTCCTCGGCCGGCATGGCCTCTCGGCGGAGCCGGGCGTCCTCATCGACGAGGCGGGCGCAACGGTCGGCACGCACGACGGGTTCTGGCGGTTCACGCCGGGGCAGCGCCGCGGACTCGGCGTCTCGTCGAGCGAGCCGCTCTACACGTTGGGAACGGATCCCAGCACGAACACGGTCACTGTCGGGCCGCGCGTGTCGCTCGCACGGACGCGCGTCGCCGCGCGCGGACGCCTCTTCGTGCGGGCCGCGCGTGTCACCGCGAAGCTGCGCTACCGCTCGCCCGCGATCCCCGCGAGCGTCGCCGAGACGCCGACCGGCTTTTCGCTGAAGCTGGACGAGCCGGCTTTCGGCGTTGCGCGCGGACAGGCTGCCGTTCTCTACGACGGCGATGTCGTCGTCGGCGCAGGTCTCGTGACGTCCGCAGCGTCCGAGTAGGCTTGCGCGTCGTGATCGTCGCATTCTCTTTCGGGGATCTCGCCTCTTTCGCGCTCGCGATCTTTCTGATCGCGACCGGACTCGGGCTCGGCTGGGCGTTTCTCAGGTTGGCCGTAACTTTCGACCGACTTTCTTCGTTGATTCGTGGGGCGGAGCGCGAAGTGCTTCCGGTGATCAACAAGGTCGGAGGGTCGGTGGATCGGGTCAACACGCAGCTCGACAAGCTCGATACGGCAACGGACAGTGCCGTCGACGCCGTCGTGGCGGTCGACGAAGCGGTCCGCAGCGTGAGCTACGCGGTGAAGACGCCTGTGAAGAAGCTCGCTGGGCTGTCCGCCGGCGTCTCTCACGGGTGGGCCTCGCTCCGCACCCGCCGGAGCTGGCAGGACGCCGTCTCGGAGGCGAAGAACGCGGCCGCGCGCCGCGAGCAGGATCTCGAGGAAGAGCTGAAGACGCACGGTGGCTGACGAGATCATCCTGACGATCCCGCGCGAGCCCGACTTCCACCGCGTCGCTCATCTCGTCCTCGGCGGCCTCGCCGTCCGGCTCGACCTGACGATCGAGAACCTCGAAGACCTGCAGATCGCCCTCGACTCGGTGCTCGATCGCGTCGAGCACCACGAGCGCGCCGGCGAGATCACGGTGCGGATGGCGCTGCGCGACGGCGCGCTGGAAACGCGCGTCGGGCCGCTCACGAGGGACACGCTGAACGAGATCGAGCGCGAGCAGGGACAGGGGCTGAGCCTGCGCCGCGTGCTCGAGTCGTCGGTCGACGACGTCCACGTCGACGGCGACTGGGTCAGCCTCACGAAGAAGGTCGCCCGTGGGTGAGAGCGACAAGCTCCTGCTGCGCCGGTACCACGAGCAGGGCGACCTCGCCGCGCGCGAGCAGCTGATCGAGCAGTACATGTCGCTCGTACGCTCGCTGGCGCGGCGGTACAGCTACCGCGGCGAGCAGCTCGACGACCTCGTGCAGATCGGGTCGATCGGGTTGATCAAGGCGATCGACCGCTTCGACCTCAGCCGCGGCGTCGAGCTGACGACGTACGCGACGCCCAACATCATCGGCGAGATCAAGCGCCACTTCCGCGACCGCGGCTGGGCCGTGCGCGTGCCGCGCGGCTTGCAGGAGCTGAACGTGCAGCTCTCCAAGCTCGTCGAGGGGCTGACCGTGCAGCTGGGGCGCTCGCCGACGATTCCCGAGCTCGCGAAGGCCGCGGGTGTCGAGGAGGAAGAAGTGCTGGAGGCGCTCGAGTCCGGGCGCGCCTACTCGTCGCTCTCGCTCTCGCAGGGCGGCGGCTCGGACGACGGGGAGGATCTCGATCCGCTCGAGTCGCTCGGCGAGGTCGAGCACCAGTACGAGGTCTCGGAGGACCGCGCGGTGCTCGCACCCGGGTTCAAGGTGCTCGACGAGCGCGAACGACGCATCCTG
>JABFWJ010000292.1 GCA_013362295.1 Thermoleophilia bacterium | reverse complement strand
CCGGACGGGGACGCAGCGTCCGCGCCTCGACGCGCACGAGCCCGACCGGCCGCGGACCGCCAATCCCGTACAGCGCCGCCGGCTGCGTCGCGACCGTCAGCCCGGCCGTCGTCGCGCCGGGCCGGCCGTTCGCGACTGCGAATGCCCAGACGCCGCGCTCGAGCGGGTAGCGCGCGCCGCCGGCATAGACGCCATCGGGGCCGAGCGCGAAGCTGCGCGGCCTTCCGGCGGCGTCCGGGCCACGCCAGCGAGCGGTGAAGTGAAGCGCGCTGCCGGGGACGCTCGTCTTCACGGGAACACCGCGCCGCTCGAGCGCGAGCTCGAGTCCGACGAGCAGGTTTGCGAGCGCCGGGCGCACGCGCCGGCCCCGATAACGAAGCTCGGCGAGCACGGTCGGCGGCTCCGTCCAGAGCGGCAGCGCGGCCACTGGCGCGAGCAGCCGCACCGCGGCCGGGCTCGCCCGCCAGCAGCTGCGATCGGGCTGCCGCCACGACCAGCAGAGCACGCGCGCGCCGGGGTAGTAGCGGCCGGGGATACCCGGCAGGCCGCCGATCGTCGGGAACAGCCGCACATAGCCGCCGGCGCCACGCGCAACCTGCCGCCCGCCGGCAAGGAGCGAAGCGTCGCCGCGCGGGCCGGAAGGCGCGAGCCGAATCGCGCGCCAGCTCCCGTCCGTGCCGACAGCGATCATGCGCTCGAACGAGCCACCAGCGCCGGCAGTTGGCGCCGCCGAACCGGCCAGACCGATCGCCGCCAGGAACGCGACCGCGCACGCGAGCAGGAGCGGCGGCACGCGCGCGCGCAGCAGAGCGACAAGATGCAAGGGCCGACCCACCACCGAATCTACGTCCTGCGCATCCCGACGGGTCCGTGCGAGCGCTCAACGCGATGAAGCATCGTTCGTCCCCCTCCCCCGGACCGTGGAGGTGTGGCGTCGAACGAGAGGCAGGACGCGCTCGGCGAAGATCGTCATCGCCTCGGCGAGAACGCCGCGGTCGAGGCCCGGCCAGCAGAACTCGGCCGTGTAGCTGAGCGCGCCGCCGGCAGCCCGCTCGTAGGCGAGCATCTGCTCAGCCACCTCGTCCGGAGATCCCGCCACGAGCGTTTCCGGTAGCCCGCTTGCACGGCCGAAGCAGTGCGCGTAGTAACTGAGCGGCGCCTCGATGTGCCGCCGGTAGTCGCCGTCCCACGCGAACGTCGGCAGCACGATCGCCACCGCGACGTCGGGGCTTTCGGCGCGGGCCCAACGCACGCGCTCCCGGAACTCTTCGAGCGACGACCAAGACGCCAGGTAGCCGTCGCCGAGCCGCGCAGCACGGCGCACCGCCGGCTCGCTCATGCCTCCGATCCAGATCGCCGGCGACGGCTCGGGCTTGGGCGTGACCTGCCCCTCGCTCCAAGCGGCGCGTAGAACGCCGACGATCTGCGCGAGCCGACTGTGCCGGCCCGCGTAGGGCACGCCGAGCCCGTCGAATTCCGGCTGCCGCCACCCCTGGCCGATCCCAAGGATCAACCGGCCCTGCGCCAGCAACTGCACGGTGGCGGCGTCCTCGGCCAGTCGGACGGGATTGTGCAACGGCGCGAGCAGGACACCTGTACCGATCGTTATCGACGTCGTGCGCGCGGCAATCGCGGCGGCCTGTACGAGCACCGACGGCGTGTATCCATCGGCGAAGAAGTGGTGCTCCGACAGCCAGACCGAATCGAACCCCAAGCGCTCTGCATCGGCGGCAAGCACGAGTGACTCCCGATAGCGCTCCCCGTCCGGCCGCGCATCGCCGGGTCCGCGTTGACACGTGAGAGAACCGAAGCCGACGCGCATCATCCGAACGCTAACGGCGCGTCCGCGTCATCTGAGCGACGAGATCCGCGCGACGAGTAACTCGAGGAAGCGCTCCGCCTCCACGTCAATGCTGACGCGCGCGTTCCGCGGCGCGTCGAGGACGTGCCAACGGTCGGCGACCGTCCGCCCGTCGCAGTATTGCGACCGCGTCTCGATCGCGACGTTGCACTCGAGCGTCGCAACGAGCGTCGGGTCGATCACGTGCGCGACGGCCATGGCGTCGTGCATGGGGGCGCCGGAGAAGCCGAAGCGCCGGTACACGGGGAGAAAGAAGTCAGCGAGCTCGGCAACGGTGCGTCCGACCGATCCGGTGTTGCGTAATCGCGCGGCATGCTCGGTCACGAAGAGCGCTTGGTGCGTGACGTCGAGACCGATCATCGTGATCGGAATTCCGCTGGAGAACACGGCTGCCGCCGCCTCGGGATCGACGAACGCATTGAACTCGGCCGCGGGCGTCGAATTGCCCAGGCCGATCGCGCCGCCCATCCAGACGATGCGGTCGAGGCGGTCGCGGACGTCGGGATGACGTTCGAGCAGAAGCGCAATGTTCGTCAGCGGCCCCGTCGGGACGAGCACGACGCCCGGCTCGATCGCATCGGCGAGGAGCTCCGCGGCATGCGCGTCGACCGGACGTGTCGTCGGCTGCGGGAGATTCGGCCCGTCGAGGCCAGTCTCGCCGTGGATGTCTGCCGCCGTGCGCAGGTGCCGTCGCAGAGGCGCATCGGCCCCGGCCGCCAGCGGAATGTCGCTCCGGCCGGCGAGCTCGAGCACCTGGAGCGCATTTCGCGTCGTCTTCTCGAGCGTCTGATTCCCCGCCACCGTCGTGACGGCGCGGAGCTCGACCTCCGGCGAGGCGAGCGCGAGCAGGATCGCGATCGCGTCGTCGTGTCCGGGATCGCAGTCGATGACGATCGGTGTGCTCACAGGCAGTTCTAGGCGGTGATCGCGTCTTTGTCCTGCTGCAGGCGGCGGAGCTCCTCGATGGGGATGTGACAGCGCATCATGTGGTCGCGCTCCACGGTGACGAGCGGCGGCTCTTCCTGCTCGCAGATCGGGCCGATCTTGCGTGGACAGCGCGTGTGGAAGACGCAGCCGGTCGGCGGATTGGCCGCGCTCGGGATCTCGCCTTCGAGCCGGATCCGCTCTCGACCACCGCCGTCGATTGTCGGAACCGCGGAGAGCAGCGCCTCGGTGTACGGATGATGCGGGCCGTCGAAGACGACGTCTGCCGGCCCCAGCTCCATCAGGCGGCCGAGGTAGAGGACGGCGATCCGGTCCGAGAGGTATCGGACGACCCCGAGGTCGTGAGAGATGAAGAGATAGGACAGGCGACGCTCCACCTGCAGCTCGACGAGCAGGTTGAGGATCGCCGCCTGGACCGAGACGTCGAGCGCGGAGGTCGGCTCGTCGCAGACCACGAGCCGAGGCTCGCCGGCGAACGCGCGCGCGATCGCAACGCGTTGCTTCAAGCCGCCCGAGAGTTGATTCGGGCGGACCGTCAGGTAGCGCTCGGCAAGCCGGACCGACTGGACGAGGTCGAGGAGCCGCGCCGCGGCGGCCGTGCCGGTCAGGCCGGCGAGCTTCTTCAGTGCTCTGCGGAGGATCCGCCGCACGGTGTGGCGACGGTTGAGGGCCGAGTCCGGGTTCTGGAAGACGATCTGGAGCGCTTCCACGTCTTCCCGGGAGCGCCGGGCAAGCTTCGGCGGCACGACGCGTCCATCCACCTCCACCGTCCCGGCGGTCGGCACCACGAGCCCGAGCAGCGCGCGGGCGAACGTCGTCTTGCCGCTGCCCGACTCGCCGACGAGACCGACGGTCTCGCCCGGCCAGATCGAGACCGAGACCCCGCTCACGGCATGGACTGTGTGCCCGCGCTGCCGGTAGATCTTCTCGAGGTCCTCGATTCGCACGAGCGCCGTGGACGACCGGTCGAGCGGCAGCGGCTGCCCGAGATCGGCGGGGATCACGCGCGGAAGCTCCGGGGCCTCCTCGTGGAAGTGACAACGGCTGATGTGATGCTCGCCGAGCTGGTACAGCGGCGGCTCGACCGTGTGGCAGATTTCGCGCGCGAGGCCGCAGCGGTCGACGAAGACACAACCCGGCAGTTCCTCGCCGAGCGGCGGCAGGAAGCCGGGGATCGTGTCGAGCCGCCCGTGATCCTTGCGGACGCCGCCTCGCGGAATGCAGCGGATCAACCCGACGGTGTACGGGTGGCGCGGATTCTGGAGCACCACGTCGACAGGCCCCTCCTCGACGAGCCGCCCCGCGTACAGCACTCCGACCCGCTCGCACATCTTCCCGATCACGCCGAGGTTGTGGCTGACGAAGAGCACGGCCGTACGGAGCTCCGCCTGAAGCTGCGCGATCAGATCCAGCACCTCTGCTTCGACGGTCGCGTCGAGCCCGGTGGTCGGCTCGTCGAGGATCAGCAGGGCGGGATCCTTGGCAAGCGCCATCGCGATCACGATTCGCTGCTGCATCCCGCCCGACAGCTGGTGCGGGTAGCGGTTCATCACCGAGCCGACGTCGGCGATCTGGACGTGACGGAGCACGGCCGCGGTCCGCTCCTCGGCCTCGTCCCGACCGATCCCGCGCACCCGGAAGACCGCAGCCACCTGGCGCCCGATCTTGATCGACGGGTTCAACGCCTGGCTCGGGTCCTGGTAGACCATCGAGACCTCGGTCGCCCGCAACTTGCGGAGCTCCGCGCGCGAGAGCCGGACGACGTCGCGTCCGGCGACGTTGATCGAGCCCGACCGCACACGGCCGTTGCTCGGGAGGTATTGAACGGCGGCCAGCGCGGTCGTCGACTTCCCACAGCCCGATTCGCCGACGAGACCGTACGACTCCCCCGATCCGACGGTGAGTGTGAGGCCGCGCAAGACCTGCCGGTCCTGGCCGCGGACGCGGTAGACGACGTCGAGGTCGCGCAACTCGAGCGCGAGAGGCGTCGGTTCCGGCGTCATCGTTCCAGCGCCCGGGAGATCCCGTCGGCGATCAGATTCACGCCGATCACGAGCGACGCGACAGCCATGCCGGGAAAGAGGACGATCCAGTAGTTGCCCTGGTGTGCGGTGTCGTTCAGCAGGCTGTACCCGTCGGAGATCTGCAGCGCCCAGTCGGGCGACGGCGGCTGGACGCCGAAGCCGAGAAACGTGAGGCCCGCGACCGTGAAGATCGCATAGCCGAGGCGGACGGTTGCCTCGACGATGATCGGCCCCATCACGTTGGGAAGGATCTCGACGAACATCGCGTACGGCGCACGCTCGCCGCGCAGCCTCGCAGCCTGGACGTACTCGAGCTGGCGCTCGCCGAGTACCGCCGCACGCACGGTTCGGGAGACGATCGGCATGAACACGACCCCGATGACGACGATGAGGGTGATCGTCGATGCGCCGAGCGCTACGAGCGCAGTGACGGCGATCACGATCACGGGCAATGCGAGCCACGCGTCGACGATCCTGCTGATCACGTTGTCGACGAGGCCGCGGAAGTATCCCGTCACGAGCCCGATCACCGTGCCACCCGCGATACCGAGCAGGGTCGCGAGCGGCGCCACCTTGAGGATGTCGCCCGCGCCCACGAGCACCCGCGAGAACACGTCGCGGCCGAGGTTGTCGGTGCCGAGAAGGTGGGCTCCGCCGGGACGCAGCAGCGGCGTGAACGACTGGTCCTGCGGGTCGTGCGGCGCGATCGCGAAGCCGAAGACGGCGCAGAAGACCCAGAAGCCGACGATCGCCGCGCCCGTGAGAAACGTCGGCGAGCGCAGCAGCTGGCGAAGCGTCTCGCGGCGCGCGATCCGCGCTTCGCTACCCGCCGCCGGCGACGCGATCGTGCTCACTCCACGCTCCCGAACCGGATGCGCGGGTTGAGCACCGAATAGAGAAGGTCGGCGATGAACGTCGCAACGAGGTACACGACGCCGACGAGGAGCACGCCGCTCTGGAGCATCGTTACGTCCTTGTTCTGCGCCGCGATGTAGATCCGCTGGCCGATGCCGTTGTAGTTGAAGAGCTTCTCGATCACGAGCAAGCCGCCGATCAGGTAACCGGTCTGCGTCGCGACCACCGCGATCGTCGGGAGAAGCGCGTTCCTGAGCACATGGCGGCCGATCACCGTCGTCGTGCCGAGGCCGTTCAGATAGGCCGTGCGGGTGTAGTCGGCGCTGAGGGCCTCGATCGTCCCGTGGCGGGCCATCCGGGCGATGTATCCGAAGAGGACCATGACGAGCGCGAGGCTCGGCAGCAGCAGGTACCGCATCTGCCCGACGAGGCCCGTCCCCTGCGGCCACTGTGCGTTCACGGGCAGCCACGTGAGGAACACGCCGAAGGCGACGATGAGAAAGATGGCGGACACGAACTCGGGCACCGCGGTCAGCGAAAGGCCGGTGATCGTGATCGCGCGGTCGGCGAGCCGGCCCCGGCGCAGGGCGGCGGCGACACCGCCGAGGATCGACAACGGCACGACGAGGACGAATGCCTCCGCGGCGAGCTTCAGGGAGTTGACGAGCGAGGGGCCGAGCAGGCTCCAGACCGACACCTGATACTGGAGCGAGCGGCCCATGTCGCCGTGGAGGAACTTCCAGATCCAATCGCCGTACTGGACGAGCAGGGGCCGGTCGGCGCCCACCTGGTGGTTGAAGAGGTCGACGGACTTCTGATCCGCGAAGGGCCCGAGCACGTTGCGGCCGACATCCCCGGGAAGCAGCTGCGTCGCCGCGAAGACGATGACGCTCAGGATGAAGAGCGTGACGATCGAGAGGGCGAGGCGGTTGGCGAGGAAGCGTGCCATGCGAGGCCGTCCGTCGGCGCCGGACCGCCGCCCGACGCGGCGGCCCGGCGCGGCGGCTCAGGCTAGAGACGTGTGGCTGAGATAGACGAGCCCCTGGGGATCCGCGTGGTAGCCGCGAACGCGCTTCGCCCCACCGCCGAGCTGGAAGTAGAAGTACGGGTAGATCGCGGGCGTATCGTGCTGCAGCAGCAATTCGATCTGCCTGGCGAACTTCCGCTGATCCTTCAGCGAGACGGACCCGATGTACGAATTCGCGAGTGAGTCGAACCGCTTGTTCGAGTAGTGCGATGCGTTCCAGACGCCCTTCGACTTCAACGACGCCGTGAGGTAGACGTTCGGAATCGCGCGGCCGCCCCAGTCGGTGATGTTGATCGGCGTGTTGAGCCAGGGGGTCGTGCCCCAGCCCTTCGGCGGGCCGAGCTGCGACCCCGCGTAGTACGCCGTCGACGTGAGGATCTTGAGGTTCATCCTGATCCCGATCTCTTTCACCGAGCGCTGGATGATCTGCGCGAGCAGCGGCAGCTCGAAGGCCTTGTACGTCGTCAGGTCAACGGAGAAGCCCCTCGACTTCCCCGCTGCCGCCATCAGCTGCCTGGCCTTCCTGATGTCCTTGTGACGCTGCGGCAGCTTGACGCCCGACGGGAAGACCGGAGCGAAGGGCGTGTCGTTGCCGAGGTCGGCGAGGTCGTTGAAGAGCCGCTTGCGAATCGCGACGCGGTCGAGCGAGAGCGCGACCGCTTGACGGACCCGGAAGTCGTTGAACGGCGGGGCGTCCGTCAACATCGGCACGAGGCGGTGCGTCGCGCCGTGGGCGGAGAAGATCTGCACGTTCGGATTGTTGAAGAGCGCGCGACCGGTCGCGACATGGACCTCGTTGATGAGGTCGATCTGGTTGCCCAGCAGCGCGGAGACGACAGCGGCGTCGTCCGAGAAGTACTTCAGGTCGACGCCGTCGAGCGCCGGCTTTCCGCCCCACCAGCCCTCGAACGGCTGATAGGTCGCGCCCACACCCGGCGTGTAGGAAGTGAGCTTGAAGGCCCCGGTCGCCTGCGGCGTCTTCTCGAAGGTGCCCAACTGGTAGTTCGCAGGCAGGATGATCGCCTGGTACGTGGTCGAGCTGGTGAGGAAGGGGAATCCTCCGGTGGGTGCGTCGAGGTGGAATGCGACCGTGTCCTTGTCCACCTTCTGCACGCCGGCAGGCGAGAGCACGCCCTTGTAGGCCGAAAGCGCCTGCGAGCCGCTGTTGGGGTCGACGAGACGCTTGAACGTCGCCACGACGTCGTCGGCCGTCATCTCCTGACCGGTCTGGAACTTGACGCCCTTGCGAAGCTCGTACGTCCAGACCGTCGCGGCCGCGTTCGACTTCCACGACGTAGCGAGCTCGGGGACGAGCGTGCCGGTGGACGTCGTCCGGTTGAGCATCTCGCCGGCGATGTTGCCGGTCACGAGGCTCCCGGTATCGGCGTACGTGTGCGGATCGAGCCCGTGCGCGGGCGGCGGGATGCAGCCGACGCGCAGTCGGCCGCCGGCCGTGCCCCGCTCGGTCCCGGCAAAGGCAAGCGGCGCGTGTCCGAGCGCCTCGAGCGCGGCACCGATCACCGACGCCGACAGGCCGAACATCGTCGCCCTCCGGAGGAACTCCGCTCGATCGAGCTCGCCGTCGCCGAACTCGTCGAGCAACGTGTTCTCGACCGGCCCCGCGACAGATGCGCGGTATTGCTCGTAGCGCCTACGCCTTTCCTTGTCCACGGCTCGCCTCCTGATCCGGTTGCCCCTCGAACGTGTGCGTCGTAGAACACTTTTCCCGGTAGACGCGTCGGTCTTACCACCTGACCAACCGGATTACAACAAGAGATAAGGTGCCCCGGCGCTTCTTTATCGACGTACGCGCAGCCTGATTGACATCCGCGGTCGCGCGTGAGATAGAGGGAGCCCGAAGGTGCGCGTCGCAGCCCGGTCAGGCGGCTGGTTCGGACGCGCCGGGAGCAACCGAAGGAGGCGCTATGCACCAGGTACGCGCATGGACGGCCGCATTGGCGCTCGCCGTCGCCGTCCTCGTCACCGCAACGGGGGCGCAGGCGAACGTCGCGCTGACGCAGGTCAGCGCGGATCCGTACACGAACTCGACGAGCCAGCACGCGACCGACGTGGAGCCGGACACCTTCGCCGACCACGGCACGGTCGTCGCCACTTTCCAGGTCGGCCGCTTCTTCAACGGCGGCGCGAGCGACATCGGCGTCGTCCGTTCGGGCGACGGCGGTGCGACGTGGGATGCGCCCGGCTTCCTGCACAACACGTTCAACTCCGGAGACGCATCCAGTCCATTCGAGCGGGTGAGCGACCCGAGCGTCGCGTTTGACGCGGCGCACGGCGTCTGGCTGGTGTCGTCGATCCCACTTTTCCCGAACACGAGCGTGCCTACCGTCTTCGTGAACCGTTCCACCGACGACGGCCGGACGTGGGGACCGGCGATCAGTATTCCGCCGCCGATCACGAACTCCGTCGACCTGGATAAGAACTGGACCGCTTGCGACAACCATCCCTCGAGCCCGTTCTTCGGCCATTGCTACACGGAGCTCGACAACTTCGGCGATGGTGATCTCGAGCTGATGAGCACCTCGACCGATGGTGGCCTCACGTGGAGCGTGCCGATCCGGACGGACGGCAACGACAAGGGTCTCGGCGGCCAGCCTGTCGTGCAGCCGAGCGGCCGGGTACTCGTCCCGTTCGAGAGCCTGAACGGCACGATCTCGAGCTTCTCCTCCGACAACGGCGGCGCGTCCTGGAACAAGGCCGTCACGGTGTCGCACATCCGCTTCCACCGCAACACGGGCGGCCTGCGCACGAGCCCGCTGCCGAGCGCGGAGATCGCCGCCGACGGCCGCGTCTTCGTCGCCTGGGAGGACTGTCGCTTCCGCAAGAAGTGCCCGGGCAACGACATCGTCTTCTCGAGCTCCACCGACGGGATCGACTGGAGCGACGTGGCGCGGGTGCCGATCGACGACATCACGAGCGGCGCCGATCACTTCATCCCCGGCCTCGCAGTCGATCCGACGACATCCGGGTCGGCCACGAAGCTGGCGCTGACGTACTACTTCTACCCCGACAGCAGCTGCACCGGTGGCTGCCAGCTCGACGTCGGGTACATCTCGTCGCCCGACGGTGGCGCTCACTGGGGAGCCCCGACCCAGCTCGCGGGACCGATGACGCTCGACCAGATCGCGCAGACGTCGCAGGGGCGGATGGTCGGCGACTACATCTCGACGTCGATCTCGGGCGGGTTCGCCGCGACGGTCTTCGCGGTCGGCAAGCCGTCCACCGCGGCCGCCTTCGACGAGGCGATGTACTCGCCGGGACGGCTGACGATCGCGACAGCGGCGGAGGCGACTCGCCTCTCGACCACCGCCGGTGTCGCCACGGGTCCCGGCATCGGGGCCACGATCCAGGCAATCAGGCAAGACTGACGCTCGAGGCCCGCCTCGGGGCGATGAGCCCCGAGGCGCGCTACGGTCCAGCGCATGCGAGCTCTGCTCGTCGCGCTCGCCTTCACGACGGCCACGCCGCTGACGTACGTGGTGAGGCTCGACTCGGGCTCCGCGCCGGTGCTCGCCGGCGCGCGTGTCGGAACGCTGACACAGGCAACACGGACCTTCGGCAAGCCGGACCGCGTCCTGCCGCTGACGGGCACGCACCCCGTATGTCGCGCGCTTTGGGGGCGCCTCGGGCTCGAAATTCGCTTCTCGGCCGCGTCGCGGTGCAGCACACCCGGATCGTGGTTGCAAGTCACGATGCGCGCAGCGCGCTGGCATACAAGTCTCGGCCTGCGCGCCGGCGACCGCGAGGCGAGGCTGCACGCGCTGTACCCAGACGCCCGGCGTCTCGACTTTCTCGGTCTCGGGACGCTGTGGGAACTCGAGACAGGCGGGCCGCTCTGCGACGGAGGCCCGCCGCTCGCCCTCGCCGGCCGGACCGCAGACGGCAGAGTGAATGCGCTCCTCGTCGTCCACGTCCCGGCGTGCGGCTGAGCGCGAGGACGCCGCCGACGATCGAATCTCAGACGTCGAAGTCGTACTCGACGTCCGAGAACGAATCCGCCGCCAAGACGTAGGCGAGCCGCAATTCCGTCGCGCCGATGTTCCTGATCCCGTGCCGCGCGCCCCCCGGAAGAAAGACCGCGACGTCGGGACCGACCACTCGGACCGCGCCGTCGACGACGACCTCGCCGCGGCCGTCGAGCACGAGGTAAGCCTCGACCTGCGCGTGCCGATGCTCGTGCAGAACCTGCCCGGGCGCCAGCGTCGCGACGCCGAGAGTGAGCGTGTCGGTGGACGTCCGATCGCCACTCAGGAGCGTCTTCCAGAGCACGCCGCCGCGCTCCGCCCTCAGCGCGGCCGGCCACGCCTCCCACTCCAACGAGGCGCTGTCGACAATGACAGGCTCCGACACCACTCGACGAAAGATACTGCCGCTCCGTGCGGCGGTCCGGGAGCGCAGCGCTTGCCAACCTCGTTAGCCTGATGCCGCGTTTGCGAGCGTCGCGCGTTCGAGCAGCGCGCGCAGCTCGCCGGTCGCGACGTCGTCGAGCGGGAGGAGTGGTGCGCGGACGGGGCCGGTGGTGTCGCCGACGAGGCGGCAGGCGGCCTTGACCGCGGCTGGGTAGCTCTGGCTCTCGAGGAACTGGCAGAGCGGCCAGAGGCGGGCCCAGAGCTCGCGCGCGGCGGGGAGGTCGATGTCGTCGATGAGCAGCCGGTGCAACTCGACGCATTGCTCGGGCAGGATCGAGGCGGTGCCCCAGACGACCGCTTCGACTCCGGCGGCGAGGGCGGCAAACGTGAGCGTGTCCCAGCCGTTGAGCAGGGTCGGGCCGTCGGTCTGGATCAGCTCGGTGGCGGCGACGGCGTCCCCACCGGTGTCCTTCAGGGAGCTGACGGGAAGCTCGCGCAACTGCGCGGCGGTCAGGTTCACGCCCGTTGCGCTCGGGAGGTTGTAGTACATGATCGGGATGTCGATCGCGTCCGCGACCGCCGTGTAGTGCGCGAGCAGCGCGTGCCAGGAGAGCGCGTCGTAGAACGGCGGGACGATCATCACCGCGGCGGCACCCGCGCGCTCGGCGTGCACGCTCAGCTCGACGGTCTCCCGCGTCGAGAGCGCGCCGGTGCCGGGGACGACCGGGACGCGGCCGGCGGCGGCTTCGAGCGTGATCTCGACGAGCTCGCGGCGCTCGGCGTTCGTGAGCGTCGTGAACTCGCCGGTGCTCCCGCCGGGCACAACCCCGGCGACGCCGCCCTCCACGAGGCGGTCGACGATCGCGCCGAGCGCGTCGGTGTCGATCGCGTTGCCGTCCTCTGTGAAGGGTGTGATGAGCGCGGGCAGCACTCCGTGCAAGGGCTCAGGCATGGGTCACCTCTCGGATTCGGGCGTCGACACGTTCGGCGGCCGCGAGCCCGGTCCGGGCAGCGGCCTCCATGTTTCCGAGCTCGGCGAAGTAGTCGCCCGCCAGGTGCACGTTCTCGTGGGCGCCGAGCGGGCCGTCCAGCGCCGCCTGGAGACGACCGCGCCCGGGGCGCGCGTACACGTTGCCGAGCTCCCAACGGTGCACGGTCGCACCGGCGATCACGCCGCGCGTCTGCGGGTAGAGCTCGTGCAGATCCGCGAGGAAGCGCGCAACGATCACGTCGTCCCTCTCGCGCGCGAGCGCCGCCGCGCCCCGGGCTCCCGCGAACAGCATCAGGCTGCCGCCAGGCCGGCGGCGGCCGCCGACGCGCAGCGCGTGCGCCTGGTTCGTGAACATGTCGAACACGCGGCCGGGCGTCGCGATCGCGTAGACGTCGTCGTAAGGCATCGCGGTCGTCTCGCTCGTCTGCACCGCGACAGTCAGAAACGCGCCGTAGGTCAGCTGCGACAACGCGATCGCAGCCTGCTCGGCCACGGGCGCGACCAGCGGCCCCGCGTACGGCGCCTGCGTGGCGACGATCACGTGGCGCGCACGGATCTCGTCGCCGCCGTACCGGATGACCAGCTCAGCGCCGTCCGGCTCGACGGCGCGCACCTGGCAGCCGATGCGCGCGCGCTCGCCGAGCTCGCGGCCCAGCGCCGCCGGCAGCTGCCCGGTGCCGCCGAGCAGGTTGCGCGCGATCAGCGAGCCCTTGCCGCCCCACACGAGCGCGAACAGCCCGATCCCGCACCCCGCCGAGAGCTCGTCGAGCTCGGCGGTGGCGCGATGGACCGCGCACGAGAAGATGGCGTCCACGGCGGGCGGAAGCGGGCCGAGGAACGCGCCGAAGGTGCGGTCGTCCTCGAAGTCGTAGCGCCGCTCGAGCCGGTGATAGCGCGAGACGGCGCGCATGACCTTGACCCCGGCCTTCGCGAACGCGATCCGGTCGCGCAGCGAAAGCGGCAGCCGGAACGGGTACGTCTCGACGCGCCCGTTGTCGAGGCGGGTCGACCCGACCGCGAGCCCCATCATGCTGCCGGTGACGGGCACGGTCTCCAGCCCGCATTCGCGGGCCATCCCGTCGACGAGCGAGCCCGGCGCAGGGAACAGGTGCGCGCCGTAGTTGAGCCAGTACTCGCCGCACGGGTCGGAGCGCATCCGCCCACCGAGGCGATCGCCGGCCTCCAGCAGCACGACGTCGCGGTGGCGCAGCCGCCAGGCCGCCGACAACCCCGCGATCCCGCCGCCGATCACCGCCACGTCGCACGTCATGCAGCCATGATCCGCGACGGCAAACCGACAAGGTAGGCTTTCTTGCTTGGAGCAGTCGAAGGCTGAGCTTTTGTCGCTTCAGCAGATCCGCTGCTTCTGCGCGGCGCTCGAGCTCGGCTCCTTCACGGCCGCCGCGAGAGCGCTGCGCGTTTCGCAGCCGGCGGTCGCGGAGCAGATCCGCAGGCTCGAGCAGGCACTCGGCACCGACCTCTTCGTCCGCGCCGGACGCGGAGTGGTCGCAACCGAAGCGGGCCGCGTCTTCGCCGACCACGCCTCCCAGAGCCTGCGCGCGGTCGAGGACGCGGCCGAGAGCATCGGCGAGCTCGCCGCGCTCCAGAGCGGAACCGTCGCCGTCGGCACCTTCGGCGAGCCGTCGGCGTGGCGCCTCGATGAGCTCGTCGCAGCGTTCCTGCGCCGGCATCCCGCCGTATCGGTGCGGCTCGTCGGCCGCAACTCGTCCGCCGTCGTCGAGCGCGTTCGGCGCGGCGAGCTCGAGGCGGGCATCGTGGTACTGCCGATCGACGGCGACAATCTCCACGTGCATCCAATCGTGCGCGACGAGGTGCTCTACGTGAGCGCCTCCCACGAACGCACACGAAAGCCCGCCACGATCGAACGGCTCGTTTCGACGCCGCTCGTCTTCTACGACGCCGACTCCGGCGAGCAGGATCCGATCCGCCGCCAGCTCACCGAACGCGCGCAGGCACTCGGGATTCGCCTGCAACCGAAGGTCGAGGTCGAGCTGAAGGACATCGCCCTCCGGCTCGTCGCGGCCGGGATCGGCGACACCTACCTTCCCAGCGCCTACACCCACGCGCCCTACTACCCGAACCGCCTCGGCACGGCCTCCTTCGGTCCCCCGCTCTACGACACCTTCGCGATCGTCACCCACCCAGGCAGGCGACTCACGCCCGGCGTGCGCGAGCTCCTGACAGACATCGAGGCGCACATGCGGACCGTCGCGCACGCCTTCGACCAATTACGCTGAGCGAGCACCTGCGATGTCCTGTCGTGCGCTGTTGAAGCGGCGTAGGCGGAGGCTGTTGCCGCACAACCCTTGATTGCGGTGCGGCGCCGAGCGATGAACTCGCGGTGCCGGCGAAGTCTGAAGCTATGACACCCAGACGGAGGCATTCAATGGGAGCGATCAAGGTCCACGAGTTCACGAGCCTCGACGGCGTGATCGATGCGCCGACGTGGACGTTCGACTACGGCTTCGACCCGAAGATGGGAGAGGCAATCGCGGCCTCGATGGAAGGTTGTCGAGGCATCCTGCTCGGACGCACGACCTACGAGATGTTTGAGCCGAGCTGGTCGCAGCGGACGGTCGAGGACGATCCGGGTGCACCGTTCTTCAACGACACGACCAAGTACGTCGTCACCGCGACGCTCACGACCGCGACCTGGAGGAACTCGCAGATCCTCGGGCCGTACGACGCCGACGCGGTCCGCCGTCTGAAGAACGAGGTCGACGGCGACCTCTACGTCAGCGGTAGCGGCACGCTCGTCCGTGCGCTGCTCGCCGACGGACTCGTCGACGAGCTGCACCTGTTCGTCTACCCACTCACCCGCGGCACCGGGCCGCGTCTCTTCCCGGAAGACGCTGCACCACAGAAGCTCTCGCTTGCGACCAGCGAGTCGTACGACAACGGCGTCGTTTATCTCGCCTACCGACCAGAGGCGTAAGGAGGTACTTCCCGATGGCTGAGAGGAAACCCACCAAGAGGGCGACGCAGAAGTCCGTCAAGGGAAAGACGGTGACCGGAAAGGTGCAAAAGGGATTCACGGACGAAGAACGCGCCGCGATGAAGGAGCGCGTACAAGAGGTGAAGGGGGCGGCGCGCCGCGGCCCAGGCGCGGACAAGGCGGACGGAGAAAGCGCCGTGCTCGCGAAGATCGCCGAGATGCCGGAACGGGATCGCTCCATCGCCAAGCGGCTGCACGAGGTCATCACAGCCAACGCGCCGGTCCTCTCTCCGAAAACCTGGTACGGCATGCCCGCCTATGCCAAGGACGGCAACGTCGTTTGCTTCTTCCAAAGCGCGCAGAAGTTCAAGACGAGATACGCGACGATCGGCTTCAGCGACAAGGCGAACCTCGACGAAGGCGCCATGTGGCCGACCGCCTTCGCGCTGAAGGAGTTGACCGCCGCCGGGGAGGCGAGGATCGCCGCGCTCGTGAAGAAAGCAGTGAGCTGATTGCACTCGAGAACCACCACGAAGCGTTCGACGGTCAGCGGGCCTTCGTGCCCGAGGCGGAGATGAAGTGGCCGTTCGCCGTCGTGCGGACGCTCAGGCGCCATCCCACGGCCGCCGCCTCGCGCTCGAGCTCGCTCGGCTCCCAGAAGCGCTTGACGATGTCGAACTCGCGGCCGTCCGAGAGGCGACGCCGGGCGACCTCGCCGGTCGAGCTCACGAGGTGGCGGGCGTCGCCGAGCCGCGCGCTGTCGACGAGGAACACCCGCCCCTCCGGCTTCAGCGCGCGGCCGACGAGCTGCCAGAACGCCTCGAAGCGCCGGCGCGGCACGTGCGAGTGCCAGAAGCCGAAGAAGCAGACGTCGAACTCGCGCGGTGGCTCCCAGTCGAAGACGTCGGCGAGAACGTAGTCGGCCGCGCCGCTCGTCCGCGCGCGGTTCAGGTCGAGCACGTCGGCGACGGCGTCGACAGCGGTCACGCGATCCGCGTGCCGGAGGAGGTGCCGTGTCCAGATCCCGGTCCCGGCGGCGAGCTCGAGGACGTCGCCGCGCGGCCCGAACGCCTCGAGCGCCGCCTCGACCTCGCGCACGTCGGCGAACCAGCGGGCTGCGGTCTCGGTGTCGAGGACGTAGCCGGCGCGGCGGAACCACCAGTCGTCGTATTCGGGCGCCCGCTCGCGGTAGTACCGCCGCTGCTCGGCCAGCAACCGGTCGACCGTGGCCTCGTCCATGCCGGCGACTGTATCCCGGCGGCGCGCTAGTCGGTCCGGCGCCGCAGCGTCGCTGCGCCGAAGGCCAGCGCGAGGGCGATACAGGCGCAGACGACGGCGACGTCGAGCGCGAATCGT
>JABFWJ010000377.1 GCA_013362295.1 Thermoleophilia bacterium | reverse complement strand
GAGCGCCGCGCGGCGATCGGGATCTGGCTGAGGCACTCCGGGCATTCTCGCGTCGCCTGATCGACGTCGGGCTCCGTCCGCCGCGCGTTCATCAGCGCGTTGACGGGCTTGATCACCAGGAAAAACAGCACGGCGGCGACGAGCACGAACGCGAGCAGCGCGTTGATGAAATGGCCGTAGAGGAAGTGGCTGCGGTTCACGGTGAACGACAGCGCGGCGAAGTTCGGGTTGCCGCCGATCGCGGCGATCAACGGCGTGATCAGGTCGGCGACGAGCGCGGCGATCACCGCTGCGAACGCCGTGCCGATCACGACAGCGACGGCGAGATCCACGAGGCTCCCGCGCAGGATGAACTGGCGAAACTCCCTCATCTGATCCTCCTTGTCGACGGTTCGCCGATTGTTCTCGGACCTCTTCGAGGGCGCAAGTCGTAGTTGCTTCGGTGAACCGCCGCGAGTTCGTCGCCGCTGCAGTCGTCACGCCGTTCTCGCTGCGGACGGCGCTTGCGGCTGCCGCGCGCGCGCCGTTCGCTCTCGTCACCTGCGACGAGGAGGCCCGGCTCGCGGTCGTCGATCTCGCCGCGTTCCGCATCGAGCGCTGGATCGCCTGCCCGGCCGGCCCGCGCGCGATCGAGCTCGTCGCCGACCGTGCCGTCGTCGCACACTGGGCCCTCGGCTCCGTGTCGGTCGTCGACCGCCACCGCGTCGTACACGTGATCGACGACGTAGGCGAACCGCGCTATGCGGCCGCGCACCCCGACGGCGTGCACGCGTTCGTCACCGACTCGTCGCACGGGCTCGCGGTCGTCGACGCGCAGCGCGGGCGCGTCGTCGGTCGCGTGCCGCTGCCCGGCTGGCCGCGGCACGTGTCCCTCGACCCGGCCGGCCGGACGGCGTGGGTCGGGCTCGGGACCTCCTCCACGCAGGTCGCGGTCGTCAACGTGTCGGAGCCGCGGCGCCCGCACCGGCTCGCGCTCGTCGCCCCACCGTTCCGCGCGCACGACGTCGGCGTGTCGCCGGACGGGCGGGAGGTGTGGGTGACCTCGGGCGCGACCGGCGAGACGGCGATCTACGCGGCGGGCCGCAGGCTGCGCTCGACGCTCGGCGCGGACGCGGCGCCGCAGCACGTGACGTTCGGCCCGGGAGTGGCATATGTGACGAGCGGCGACTCCGGGACGTTGCGTGTGCACTCGCTCACGAGCGGCCGGTTGTTGCGGACGACACGAATCCCGGTCGGTTCCTACAACGTGCAGCACGGCCGTGGCCGCGTGATCACTCCGTCGCTTTCTCGCGGGACGCTGACGATCCTCGACGCGCGCGGAGCGCTCCTGGCCTCGGTACCGGTTTCGTCGTCGTGTCACGACGCATGCTTCGCGCCCGTCTGACCCTTTACGAAAGCCTTACTGCACCGAGGGTGGATCTTGATGCCCGGTGGGGAAGATGGGCTCCGTGAAGCGGCTGCTCGTCCTCGGTGCCCTGCTCGCGGACTTGGTCGCAGCCGTCCTTTCCGGGCCGGCGAGCGCAGCCGGCACCCCGTGCCGCAACAAGGTTTTCAACGACTGGTACCACGACGGGAAGGTCGCGTCGACGTACCCGCTGCACTGCTACCGCGACGCGCTGAAGCACATCCCCGTCGATGCCGGCATCTACTCGAGCCTCGCGGACGACATCCGCGCCGCACTGCGGGCGGCGACGCGCCGCGCGCACGGGCTCTCCGCGCCCCGCGTCGTCGGCCACGGCTTCAAGGCGCTCGGGATCAACGTCAAGGGCAGCTCCCTGACAAAGGCGAATCCGCACGATCCCGATTTCAAGAGCAGCGGTTCGCTCGCGGACACCGCGAGCGGCGCGCCGCATCCGAACCTGAACCTCGGCGGGGTTGCCCTCGCGCACGCCGCGGCCGGCGCGATCGGGATGGGCGTGCGCCACGTCCGCAACCGCGGCCGCTAAGCCTCTAAGTTAGCCGGGAACGAGGCGTCTGAGCCGCGCCCGCTCGGCGGGGAGATAGAAGCCGAGCGGCAGCAGCAGCAGCGGGTAGGCGAGACAGAGCGCGATCGCGAGCGGCAGCGATCCCACCTCGAAGCCGATCGCGGTCAGCCCGATCGCGACGGAGCTCAGCGTCAGCACCCGCCGCCACTGGTACGGCACGGGATAGACCCGCTGCGAGTTCAGCGTCATCCCGACGAACAGCGCGACGTACGCGGCCGCCGTCGAGATCGCCGCGCCCATCATCCCGTAGGGCGGGATCAGCACGAAGTTGAGTGCGACGTTGAGCGCGGCGGCCGCCCCGCTCACGATCCAGTTGAACTGCGTCTGGCGCGCGCGTCCGATTCCGATTGCGAGCACCGTGTAGCCGGCATAGGCCGTCGCGCCGAACGACAGCACGCCGACCGCCTCGTCCGCCCGGTAGAAGCCCGGCTTCGAAGGCGCGAGGATCTTCACGAGCCACGGCGCGAGCGTCCCGAGCGCGATCGAGATCCAGCAGCAGACGAAGAGCAGGTACGTCAGCACGTACGAGTACGTCCGCTTCGCCGCGTTCTCGTCGTCGATCGAGTACGCGAACGCCGGCCACGCGAGGCGGAACGCGATCATCAGGAACACGATCACGCTCGAGACGCGGACGGCGAGCGAATAGACGCCGACCTCGCCGACGCCCTTGTACGCGCCGACGAAGAGACGGTCGATGAACGAGATCGCCCAGAGCGCGAGCGCCGACGGGACGAGCGGCAGGCCGAACTTGTTCATCTCCCGCAGCAGCCTGCGGTCGAACTGCAGGCCGAGTTGATAGCGGCGGTACGCCAGCAGCACGAGGTAGACGGCGAGCGTGCCGACGAAGTTGCCGACGACGGCGCCCGTCGCGCCCTTGTGCAGGCCGACGACGAGCAGCACGGTCGCGCCGACCGTGATCAGGATGTTCGCGACGCTCGCGATCACGAACTGCACTGAGCGCTCCTCGACGCGGAACAGGTTCGTCAGCTGCTGGTAGTTCATCTGCGCCCAGAGCCCAACCGCGGCCGCGCGAACGAGCCACGGGTCGTCGCCCAGCTTGAGCGCGTGCGCGATCGGCGAGGCGAGCACGACTCCGAGTAGGAGCCCGATCGTGGCGGTCGTCATCGTGAACCAGAACGCGGTGCGCACGATCAGCGTGCGGCGCTCGTCGTCTTTCGAGTCGAAGTAGAAGCGGAAGAACGCGCTCGAGATGCCCGCGCCGAGCACGATCACGAGTACGGTCGTGAGCGCGGTGACGAGCTCGATCTTGCCGAAGCCCCTCGTCCCGAGATACGACGTGTAGAGCGGAAGCAGGAGGACGGCGAGGACGCGCGAGAGGATCCCGCCGAGGCCGTAGATCGCCGAGTGGCGCGCGAGCCGCCGGATCTGGAAGGCGAGGCTCACCTAAGTGAACGGTAGACGTCGAGCAGGCGGTCGGCGACGCGGTCGATGTCGTGCACCTGCTCGACATATGCGCGGCTCGCGGCGCCGATCTCCCTGCGGCGGGCGGGACTCTCGACCAGCGGCGTGATCGCCGCGGCGAGCGTGTCCGCGGTCACGGGGACGATCGGGATGCGGACGCCGTAGCCCGCCGCGCTCTGCTCGACGACGTCGGGCTTGAGGTAGGTGACGACGGGCTTGCCGAGCGCCATCGCCTCGAGCGCGAACACGCCGTGCCAGCCGGCGCGCAGCTGGTCGACGACGATGTCCGCTCGTGCGTAGCGGGCGCGCGCCTCCTCGTGCGGGACGTCCTCGACGATGTCGAGGTCGACCGGGAGCTGCTCGAGCGCGGCGATCACGTCGGCGGTGCCTTTCTTCTCGCGGTTCGACGGCGCGTGCACGACCAGCGGACGCGGATTGTCGGAGGGCGGGATTGGCGTGAACGGCCGCAGGTCGAGCCCGGGCGGGATCACGTGCGCGTCGGGCACCCAGCGCTGCGCGTCGTACGAGCCCACGATCTCCGCGTCGGCACGCTTGCCGTACGCGAGCTCGTCTCGCGACTTGCCGCGGATGTCCGTGCCGAGATAGTGGAACACGCTCTTCTTGCGCAGCGCGCGCAGCAACGGGAACTGAACCGACTTCGGGATCAAGGTCAGGCCGAAGTAGAAGTGGAAGACGTCCGTCTGCGGCGCGAGCTTCGCGAAGGCCGCGAACTGCTGCGCGAGCCGCCGCGGCAACGGCCCTGATCTGTCGAGCGACCAATCGGCTTCATGGTGCAACCGCCCCCGCTCGAACACCACGAGCCGCGCGTCGACCCCTTTCCGCCGCAGCGCCTGCACGTTCTCCCACGGGATCCCCGCCACGTTCACCGGCGCGTGCGTGACCCTCAGCTGTGGACGATCCGTCACGCTTCTACGCCGGTGTCTGACACCGAACGAAACCTCCGTGTGCAGGGATTTCCTGGATCTTGTTGCACATCTGTGCCGGTGGCTGACACCGGGTCTAGGTCGCCGCGCACTGATCGAACTCGAGCTGGTCGAAGTAGCGCAGTGCGGTTCGGCCGGGGCGGATGCGGGACGCGTAGGTGCGCAGCTCGTCGTCGGAGATCTCGCCGAGGGCGCGCTTGACGCCGAGGTAGGGGAGGTCGAGGTCCTCCTGGTAGACGATCGTCGAGATGCGCGGGTTGATCTCGATCACGTGCTCGCCGACCAGCTGGATGTTGAAGAAGTGCTCGATGCCGAGCTCCACGACGATCTTGTTCGCGAGCTCCATCAGCTCCGGATCGTCGAGCGTGACGAAGAACATCGCGAGGCCGGCCCGCATCGCCTCGCGTGTCTTCGGATGGCCGAGCACAACCTCGCGGCCGTTCGCGATCCCGTCGATCGTCCGTTCGCCGCCGGTCGCCAGCTCCATCACGAGCAGGTCGGGCCCGCCCTCGTCCGGCAGCAGCTCGACCGCCTCGTCCAGCCGCATCGCGACCGAGCCCGGCCGCTCGTGCAGCAGCTGGTGCGCCCGGTCGACCGTCGGATCGAGGATCCGGAACCCGCGCGAGCCCGACGAGAACACCGGCTTGAAGCAGACCGGCCGCTCCGGGTAGCCGAGCTCCCGCGCGGCAGCGTCGACCTCGGCGGCGCCGTTGACGCGCCGGAACTCCGGCGCGCGCACACCGATCCGATGCAGGAACTCGTAGCTCTCGGCCTTGTCGTTCGAGCGCTGGATTACGTCGGGCTTCGAGACGAGCACCGGGATCGGAAAACGGTCGACGTGCTCCGCGAGGCCCTGGAGGTCGAAGGACGACTGCGGCAGGATCGCGTCGACGCCCTCGCGCCGCGCGATCTCGAGCATCGCGTCCGGGAACGCGGGATCGGCCCCCGCCGGGACGACGTGGAACGCGTCGCAGAGATGCCGTCCGACCGAGCGCTCGCTCATGTCGGTGCCGACGAGTCGCACCTCGCGCTCGCCGTTCTCGCGCAGGCCGCGCAGCAGCGCGGCCGTGCCCGGCGCGCCCGACGCCGTCACCAGCACGGTAATCGGCCTCACGAGAGGTCGATTCTGTCGTGGCGGAGCAGTTCGAGGCGCAGGGCGCGCTCGGCGTCGAGAAACGACTCCATCGTCTCGCGCATCGTCCGACCCTCGAACGCCCAGATCTCGGGGTGGATCAGCAGCTGCAGCCACTCGAACTCGCCGCGCGCGAGCTCGTCGTGCGGGCAGCCGCTCCGCCACTGCTGGTTCGAGTCGGAGCGGTACCGCGGTGGGTCGAAGAACGGCGCGCGCATCACATTGACGGCGCCCGGGATATCGGCCTGCATGAACTCCGCGTCGGGGTTGTGCCACGCGACCACCGGGTCGAAGCGCTCGTCGAGATCGACGTTCGGATACACCGCGTGATGGCCGATGCGATGGCCGAGCTCGCGCAGTCGCGCCACGGCGCGCTCCCCTTCATTTGACGCGAGGTTGTAGAACGACGAGCGGGTCATCAGGAACCACGTCGACCATGCCCCCTCCTCCGCCTCCGCCTCGGCGAGCACGAGCGCCGCGTCGAGCGAGAGGTCGACATCGTGCCGCACGATCAGGTCGCCCGCTTCCGGCGGGCGATCGAACCCGGCCCAGCGGTAGCCGCCGGAGACGCCCGAACGCAGCAACTCGCGATAGTGCTCGATCGTGAAGTCGCAGCTCATCGCCGTGCGAGGACCCAGTGGAACGTGACCGGCCCTTCGGGCTCGCTGATCGTGACCGGCTCGTCCCGGACGAGCTCGAACCCCGCTTCGCCCAACAACCGCGTGTTCGTCTTCGGCGGGAAGCTCGAGAAGAACATCGGCACGCCGAGCCACTCCCCCTGCCAACCCTGGACGTCGCCCGCGCCGAGCGCCGCGAGGAAGTGACCGCCGGGCCGCAACCAGGAGTGGATCCGGCCGAAGATGCCGGCGAGGAGCTCGCGCGGCACGTGGTTGAAGACATAGAACGCGACGACGGCGTCGAGCGAGCCCGGCCCGAACTCGATCGTCGTCAGATCGCCCTGCACGAAGCTCGCCGCCGGCACGCGTTCGCGCGCACGGCGCAACTGCTCCCGCGAGAGGTCGACGCCGGTGAGCTGCGTGCGGGCCGCGAGCTTGCGCGTCTCGTGCGTGCCGTTGCCGCAGCCGAGCTCCACGACGACGGCCTGCGGGGTGAGCAGCATGAGCAGCGACTCCAGCCACGCCTCCCGCGGATCGTCCGCGACGGCGTTCGACCACGACTCCCAGCGATCCGCCATCGCGTCGTATCCCGCGGCGACCAGACGCGTGCGTACGTCGGTCATTCCACCTCCACGTCGAGCAGGCGTGCAGCCGCCTCGGCGCGTTGCAACGCCTCGAGGTTCGTGTCCGCGGTCGCGATCACGTAACCCCGCCGGTCGCCGTCGAGCCGCACCGGCCGGATCGTCTCGCCCACCTGCAGGTAGACGTCGGCCTGCACGACGCCCGGGAATGCGAGCACCTTATCGAGCGGCCCGACCTGGGTGACGCGTCCGGTCGGAAGCGGGCCCGGCTCGGCCGTGAGGAAGCGGATGGCGAGCGGCTGCTTGAAGCGCGGGTGCACGAGCTCGTCGGGCAGCTCCTCGCCGAGCGCCATCCGCAGCTGCACCTCGACGAGGTCGACGCCGACCGCGTGCCGTACGAGGTCGGCCATCTGCCCGCCCGGGATGCGAGCCGCGCACTCGACCACGAGGACGCGACCGTCGCGCGTCGCGATCAGCTGTGGGAACGCGATGCCGGTCTTCAGTCCCAGCGCGTGCACCGTGTGCACCGCCACGCGCTCGGATTCCTCGAGCTGCGCGCCGTACGCTGTCGCGGGGTAGACGTGGATCCACCCGACGCCGAAACCGACGCCGGGCGGCCGCAGCCGGTCGGAGAGCGTGAGCGGAATCGCGTTGCCGCCGCGAGCGATCACGATGCCGTTCATCTCGATCCCCTCGACGTACTCCTCGAGGATCGCCTCGCCCGTCGGCGACGCTCTGAGCGACTCGTGCAGATGCGTGTCGATGTCGTCGACGGACTCGACGCGGAAGACGCCGCGCTGCCCGCCGGAGTCGGCAGGCTTCAGGACGGCCGGAAAGCCGACCTCGTCGGCGGCGCGCCGCCGTTCCGAGAGCGTGCGGATCGCGGCGAAGCGCGGCTGCGGCACGCCGGCCTCCGCAAGGCGGCGCCGCATCGCGATCTTGTGCGTCATCAGGTGCGCCGTCGCGATGCCGATGCCGGGCAGCCCGCGCTCCTCGGCGATCGCCGCGACGACCGGCACGGCGCGGTCGGCGCTCACGGTGAGCACGCCGTCGAGTCGGAGGCGCGCCGTCGCCTTGAGCGCCGCCGGGATATCGGAGAAGTCGACGACCCTCGCGATCTCGGCCTCCTTCAGACCGGGAGCGTCGGGATTGCGGTCGAGCGCGGCGACGCGCAGGCCGAGCTCTTTTGCGCGCAAGATCGCCCGGCGCTGGTGACGTCCAGCGCCGACGAAGAGGACGGTCTTCGGCACGCTGCGATGCTACTTGCGGGCGATCAAGGCGTAGTCGAGCGGTGCGAAGAGGTGCTCGGAGATCCGCGGGTCGTCGTGCTGCTCGGGCGCGTTCATGAACCTCACCTCGACTGCGGCGAAGCCTGCCTGGCGCGCGAACAGCTCCAGTGTCTCCGGGATGAGCGGCTGCGCGTGCGTGAGGTCGGCAAAGTAATGGCGCAAGGCGGCCGGCGAGGCCGGGTTGATCGTCTCCGCGACGAGCAGCCCGCCGGAGCGCAGAGCGCGCACGCACTCCTCGAGGAAGCGGGACAGGACCGGCGGCGGCAGATGCTCGACGACCTGCAGGGCGGTGATCGCTCCGAGCGACGCGTCGGCCGCTGCGGCGAGCGCCTCGAGCAGGTCGGCCTGGCTCGCGTCGAGTCCCTCGCCGCGCGCGTACGCGACCATGTCGGCGTCCGCGTCGACGCCGCGCGCCTCGACTCCGGCGTCGCGCAGCAGCTGCAGCAGCTCGCCGCGGCCGCAGCCGACATCGAGGACGGGTTCGTGGCCGCGCAGCAGCTCGACGTACGGACGCTGCCGCTCTCGGATCTCGGCACTCGGCGCCCGCATCCGCGTTTCGTAGGCGAAGTAGTCCGGGATCGCGTCTTGACGCGGCTGCGACGCGACCGTGCGCGGCTCCGCCGTGCTGCGCCGCTCGAGCCGCAACAGCCGCTCCTCGAGCTCGGCCACGCGGCGCTCCGCAGCCTGGGCGCGTGCCACCGCCGCCTCGATTCGCTGCGAGAGTGCATCCGCGAGCCGGAGCATCGTTCCGTTGAAGACCTGCTGCGCTTCGGCGAGCGGACCGGCCGCGACCCGCTGTAACCGCCTGCGAATGCCGCGCGCCGCGACGGGAGCCACGACCTGCGCGGCCTCGGCCTCGGCACGCCGCGCGCTGACCTCGTCGTTCACCAGGAAGATCGTATGCCCCGGTGACTACACTCGCCGCGTGGCTCTGGAGGGGAAGCGGATCTTCATCAGCGGCGGCGCGGGCTTCATCGGCACGACGCTGGCGCGCGAGCTCGTCGAGCGAAACGAGGTGGTCGCGTTCGACAACCTGCACCGCGACGCGCTCGCGGGCACCGATCTCGCCGAGCATCCGAACTACGAGCTGATCCAAGGCGACGTCCTCGACGCGGATTCATTTCGCGACGCCGCGCACGGCGCGACGCACTTCGTCCATTGCGCCGCGATCGCCGGCGTCGACACGGTGCTCGCAAGCCCGGTGCGCACCATGCGCGTCAACGTGATCGGAACCTACAACGCGCTCGAGGCCGCCGTCGCGACGATCGATACGATCGAGCGCTTCGTCGACTTCTCGACCAGCGAGGTCTTCGGCACGCATGCGTTTCGTGTCGAGGAGGGGCAGGTCTCGACCATCGGCTCGGTCGGTGAGGCGCGCTGGACGTACGCCGTCTCGAAGCTCGCCGGCGAGCACATGACGCACGCCTACCACGACGAGCTCGGCCTGCCGGCGGTCACCCTCCACCCGTTCAACGTCTACGGCCCGGGGCAGATCGGCGGCGGTGCGATCCGCGCGTTCATCGAGACGGCGCTCGCCGGCCGTGACCTCACGATCCACGGTGACGGGTCGCAGATCCGCGCGTGGACGTACGTGACCGACATGGTCGCCGGCGTGCTCGCGACGCTCGAGCACCCCTCGGCGCCGGGGCAGGCGTTCAACATCGGCAATCCGCGCTCCGCCGTGACGATCTACGACCTCGCGCAACGCGTGAAGCGGCTCACCAACGCGCCGGGCGAGATCCTGTTCCAGCCGTTGCATTACGCCGACGTCGAGCTGCGCATCCCGAACGTGGAGAAGGCCCGCACGGTCCTCGGCTGGGAGCCGCGCGTGGAACTGGACGAGGGGCTCGAGAGGACGATCGCGTGGTACAGGGCTCGCGCGCTCGCATCCGCTTAGGGTGGCCCGACGTAGGCGAGCGCGAGCTCGCCGAGGTGGCCGAGGTGCTCGAGAGCGGCATGCTCACGATGGGTCCGAAGGTCGCCGAGTTCGAGGCCGAGATCGCGCGCCTCTGCGAGGTCGAGCACGCGCTCGTCGTCACCTCGGGGACCGCCGCGCTGCACCTCGCCGTGCAAGCACTCGGACTGCAGCCGGGCGACGAGGTGCTCGTGCCCGCGTACACCTTCCCGGCGACTGCGAACGTTGTCGCGCTCACCGGTCTCAAGCCGGTGCTCGTCGACGTCGACCCGGAGACGATGAATGTCGACCCGGCGAAGATCGAGCTCGGTCCGCGCACGAAGCTGCTCCTCGCCGTGCACCTGTTCGGCCGGCCGCTGCCGCTGCACGCGCTGCCGGACGTTCCGCTGCTCGAGGACGCAGCGGGTGCGCTCGGCGCGCGCTACCGGGGCCGCGCCTGCGGCGGGCTCGGCCTCGCGGGCTGCCTGAGCTTCCACCCGAGGAAGATCGTCACGACCGGCGAGGGCGGCGCGGTGACGACGAACGACGCTGGAATCGCCGACGCGGTGCGCGAGGCGCGCAACCACGGCTGGCGGTCGCTCGTCCCGCCCGACATGCCGGCGCCCGGCTTGAACTACCGCCTCTCGGATGTGCTCTGCGCGGTCGGCATCCCGCAGGCCCGCCGGCTCGACGAGCTCCTCGCGGAGCGCACGCGCGTCGCGGCGGGCTACACGGAGCGCCTGCGCGATCTCCCCCTCCTCCTCCCGCGCGCCGACGACGGCGATGTCCACGGCTGGCAGGCCTACGTCGTCCAGGTCGACGATCGCGACCGCGTCCTCGCGGAGCTGCGCGCGCAGGGGATCGAGGCCCAGATCGGCACCTACGCGCTCCACCTGCTCGGCGCCTACCGCGACCAGGGTGCGTTCCCGGGCGCCGCGCGAGTCTTCGAGCGCGCGCTCGCCCTGCCGTTCCACACCCGGCTCTCCGACGGCGATCTCGACCGGGTGGCGCAGGCACTTGACAAACTAGTGAGTAATCACTAACTTACCGACATGGTCTCGACGGAACGGAAGTCGAAAGAGGAACGGCGCGACGAGATCCTCGACGCGGCGCTCGTCGTCTTTGCGGAGCAGGGCCTGCACGGCTCCTCCACGGAGGAGATCGCGCGCCGGGCCGGCATCTCGCAGCCGTACGTCTTCCGGCTCTTCGGCACGAAGAGGGCCCTCTTCAAGGCGGTCGTCGCGCGCTGCTTCCGGCAGACGCTCGAGCGCTTCCAGCAGGCCGCCGAGGGCAAGCGGGGCGAAGAGGCCCTGCACGCCATCGGCGAGGCCTACGGCGAGCTCCTGGCGGGCGACCGCGTCTATCTGCGCTCGCAGATGCAGTCGTACGCGGCCTGCGACGACCCGCAGATCTGCGAGGTCGTCCGGAACGGCTACGGCGACCTGGTCGCCTACGTCGAGCGCGTGTCCGGGGCGGACCCGGCCACGATCGCGGCCTTCTTCGCGAAGGGCATGCTGATGAACGTGCTCTCGTCGATGAACCTGAACGATCCGGCCGAGCTGTGGGCGCAGCGGCTGCTCGACGGCTGCAAAGAGGCGTAACTGTACAGCTACAGCACATTTTTTTGTAACGGAGGGAAGTGATGACTCACAAAGTAAGCAGCTCGAAGACCTGGTGGACATTTGCGATCACCTCGGCCGCCCTCTTCATGGTCACGCTCGACAACCTCGTCGTGACGACGGCGCTGCCCGTGATCCGCACCGATCTGCACGCGGGCCTGAGCGGGCTCGAGTGGACCGTGAACGCCTACACGCTGACGTTCGCCGTGCTGCTCCTGACGGGTGCCGCGCTCGGTGACCGCTTCGGCCGCCGTCGCGTCTTCTCGATCGGGCTGGGCATCTTCACGCTCGCGTCCGCGGCGGCGGCGCTCGCGCCGACGATCGGCGCCCTCGACGCCGCACGCGCGGTGCAGGGCCTCGGCGGTGCGATCGTCATGCCGCTGACGCTGACGATCCTCTCCGCGGGGGTGCCGGAGAACCGCCGCGGCGTGTTCCTCGGTGCCTGGGGCGGGATCAGCGGCCTCGCCGTGGCCTTCGGGCCGCTCGTCGGCGGTGCCGTCGTCAACGGCATCTCGTGGCATTGGATCTTCTGGCTGAATGTGCCGATCGGGCTCGTGCTGCTGCCGCTCGCGCTCGCGCGGCTCGACGAGACGAAGGGCCCGTTCGGGCGCGTCGACCTGCAGGGCCTCGCGCTCGCGAGCGCGGGCCTGTTCGGGATCGTCTGGGGCCTCGTGCGCGGCAACTCCGTCGGCTGGGCCTCGACCGAGATCGTCGGCTCGCTCGTCGTCGGCGCGCTCCTCGTGGCCGCGTTCGTCGCGTGGGAGCTCCGCACCGATCACCCGATGCTGCCGATGCGCTTCTTCCGCAGCCGGACGTTCGCGCTCGCAAACGTCGCGTCGCTGCTGATGAGCTTCGGGATGTTCGGCTCGATCTTCCTGCTCGCGCAGTTCTTCCAGACTGTGCAGGGGTACTCGCCGCTCGGGTCCGGGCTGCGCATCCTGCCGTGGACGGCGATGCCGATGGTCGTGGCGCCGATCGCCGGTGCCCTCTCCGACCGCATTCCCGCTCACCGGATCATCGGCACCGGGCTCGCACTCCAGGCGACCGGGCTCGCGTGGATCGCGGCCGTGTCGACGCCGACGACGCCCTACGCCGACATGGTCGCACCGTTCGCGATCTCCGGCATCGGGATGGGCATGTTCTTCGCGCCGATCGCCAACGTCGTGCTCTCGTCGGTGCGCGGCGAGGAAGAGGGTCAGGCCTCGGGCGCGAACAACGCCGTGCGTGAGCTCGGCGGCGTGCTCGGGGTCGCAGTCCTCGCATCGGTGTTCTCGCAGTTCGGCGGCTACACCTCGGGCACTGCGTACGTCGACGGGATGAACCCGGCCGTCTACGCGGGCGCCGCGGTCGTCGCGTTCGGCGCGAGCGCAGCCTTCGCGATCAAGCGGCGCCCCAGGACGGACGTCGTCGCGCTCGAGCCGGCGCTCGAGAACGCGGCGTAGCGGTCCACCAACGCCTAGTCGAGACGCAGCCGGATCGCGGCCGCCGCAACGGCGGCCGCGATCGCGGCCAGCGCGACAAACGAGATTCGTAAGCTCGTCGCCTGCGCGATGCCGCCGACGAGCGGCGGGCCGACGAGCAGGCCGAGGTAGCCGATCGTCGTGACCGTCGCGACCGCCGTCCCGGCATCCGGCCGCCTGCCCGCGACGCCGAAGACGATCGGCGCGTTGAGGGAGATGCCTGCACCCCCCAGCGCGAAGCCCGCGAGGCCGATCGGAGCGTTCGGCGCGAGCGCGACGATCGCGCAGCCGACTGCGGCCAGGACCGAGCCGCCGCCCAGCAGCACGCGATCGGTGAAGCGCCCCGCCGCCTGGCCGAGGAAGCGCCCGAGCGCCATCGACGCGCCGAAGATCCCGGGTCCGAGCCCGCTGACCGCCGGCTTCGCGTCGAGCTGGCGTTCGAGGAAGAGCGCGCTCCAGCTCTCGATGCCGCCCTCGACCACGAAGGCGGCCGCGCCGAGGAAGCCGATCACGAGCAGGCCGCTCGCGATGCGCAGGCCCCGGGTGGGCTCGGTGTGGACGCGCGCCGTATCGCCGACGACGAAGAGACCGGTCAGCGCGATCACGATCGCGACCGCGAGCAGGATCGGCTCGCGCCCGACGCCCGCGCTGCGTGCGAGGCCGGCCGCCACTGCGCCGACGAGCACGCCGACCGAGTACGTCCCGTGAGCGAGCGGCATCAGCCGTGCGCCGCTCACTGCTTCGATGCGGCCGACGTTGGCGTTGATCGCGACGTCGACGAGGCCCGAGCCGATCCCGGCGAAGGTGAGCGCGAGGATCAACACCGGAAGCGTCGTCGCGAGACCGGGCAGCGTGGTCGCGATCGCGAACACGCCGCACCCGACCGCGACCGCGCGCGCGCCGAAACGATCGACGGCGGGCGCCGCGAGCAGGAACATCGCCGGGATCGAGCCGACGCTGACGAAGAGCATCGCGAGGCCCAACGCGCCCTTGGACACCCCGGTCGCCTCCTGCACGCTCGGCAGAACTGCCGCCCACGCACCCCAGAAGAGGCCGAGCGAGAAGAACCCGGCGAGGGTCGGCGCCCTACGGGGCATCGAGCACGTAGACGCCGACGGGGTCGCCTGAGCGCGCGCGGCCCGGTCCGCGCAGCCGGAAGCCGAGCTTGTCGGCCACGCGCAGGGAGATGGCGTTGTCCGGCCGGATGTACGCGACGAGGTGGTCTGCGCCGGAGCGCGACCATGCATCCGCGATCGCTGCGCGCATTGCCTCGGTCGCAAAGCCGCGGTTGCGGTCGTCCTCGCCGATCACCCAGCCGACCTCGACCTCGACGGGGTCGATGCCGCCGATCCCCTCGCCCGCGTAGTGCACCTCGGCGAAGCCGACGAAGCGCTCGCCTTCGAGCACGGCCCACGGGCCAAAGCCGTGCGTCGCCCAGTGCGCGGCCGACTCGGCCGTCTCGCGCCGCGCGTCCTCCTCCGGCATGAAGGCCGCGTAGGCGTCCGCGTGCGCGGGCGCGAGCGGGACGAGCCGCAGCCGCACGGTGCGCAGCTCAGGCATCCCAGGCGCGCGGCAACTCCGGCGTCGTCCACGAGCCGGGCGGCCGCCAGTCTTCCCAGCCGGTCGGCCACGGGCGCTCCCGCCACACGCGCTCGCCCTCGGCGCGGATCGCCGAGGCCTCGGTCGCGGTGACGCGGCCCGCCCGAAGCGCCGCCTCCAGCTCGTGTTCGTCCTTCCATTCCGCCTCGCCGGTCTCGGCCGGCACCCAGATGTCGAGCACGCCGTCGCGCGTCGTGATCGTCCGGTCACCGAGCTCGTGCGCGTCCTCGAGGTTGACGTACCACCCGAGCAGTCCGCGGGAGGGGTCGCGCACGATCCAGAGCGAGTGTGCGCGCCCGAGCGGGAAGAGCTGGATCAGCTCCGTGCCGCTCCACGGGGCGCGCTTCGACGTCCGCGGGTGCGCCCAGCGTTCCTCGAGCGGCACGTCGCGCAGGCCGCGGCCGTCGACGAGCATCGGCACGGACACGACCGTCCCCTCCGCCATGAACGTGACGAGCAGCTCGGGCGTGTGCTCGACGACGCGCACCGGCCGGCCCGAATGGAAGCGCCCGTCGATCGACCGGAAGCGCAGCGTGACGACGTCGCCGCTACGCCACAGGCGGCTGCCACTCGGCCCACGCGTTGTCCCACCAGCGGCGCCCCGCGTCGAGCGCGGCGGTGACCCGGGCTGCTTCTCGGCGGGCGGCACGTGCCTGATCTTCCGTGAAGCGGCCCTCGCGGACACGGAGATCGAGCAGCTCGTCGTCCTTCAGCACCCAGCCGCCCTCGCACGGCACCCAGATGTCGAGCTCGAGGTCCTGCGTGTCGTAGCCGTCCGGCCGGCGTCGAAAGGGCTCCTGGAGATTCACGTACCAGCCGTGGAACGCGCGCTCCGGGCCGTGCCAGAAGAGCCAGACCGCGTGCGCCTCACCCGGCCGCTGCAGCATCAGGCAGCCGTGGCCGGTCCAGCGCTCGCGCCCGGCCCAGGGATGTCGCCCGCCGGCGATCGGCCAGTCGCCGTCCGGGAACGAGAACGGCGTGCCCTCCGCGATGTACGTGGCGAGCAGCTCGGGCTCGTCGCGGACGACCACGACCGGGAAGTGGGCCCAACAACGCCCGTCGTTCAGCACCTCGCGCCGCACGACGACGTCGCCCTCAGACCACATGCCAGTCCTCCGGGAGCGGCAGCGGCCTCCACTCCTCCGGCGGCCGCCACGACTCCCAGCCCGTCGGCCAGGGCCGCTCGGCGATCACGCGGTCGCCTTCGGCGCGCACCTCTTCGGCCTCCGCGGCCGAGAGCACGCCCAGTTCGACCATCTGCTCGAGGTCGTCCTCGTCCTTCCACGCCCAGCGTCCGCGGGCGTCGACCGCGATATCGAGCGCATGATCGGTCGTGTCGAAGAACGAGCCGCGAACGACGAGCGGCGCCTGCAGGTTCACGTACCAGCCGGTCAGCTGCCAGTCGCGATCCCACCAGACCTCCACCGTGTGCCGCTCTCCCGGTCGCATGAAGCGCAGCACGTGCGCGCCTTCCCACGTCCAGTCGAACGACGGCCGGCCGCTGATCCAGAACTCGAGGTACCCGCCGTCGAGCGCGCGCTTCACGAGCTTCCCGCGCGCCCCCGGCTGGACGTACATCCCGTGGCGGCCGTCCCACTCGCCGACGTAGTGATGGGGCCAGCACAAGCGGACTGCGTCGCGGTAGATGCTCCGCAACAGCACTGGGTTGCCAGCGCGCACGTGGGCGACTCTACGGAGTGCGGGTTAGGGTCTTGTGAGATGGACGTATCGGTTGTCGTCACGGTGCTGAACGAGGAGGGCGCCGTCGAGGAGCTCTACCGGCGGGTCGCCGCGTCCCTGGACGGCAGCTCGTGGGAGGCGATCTTCGTCGACGACGGCTCGACCGACGGCACCTTCGCGCGCCTGCGCGAGTTGCACGACGCCGACCCGCGCGTCCGGGTCGTCCGCTTCAAGCGCAACTTCGGCCAGCACCCCGCCATGCATGCCGGGCTCGCGCGCGCCCGCGGCGCGAGCATCGTGACGATGGACGGCGACCTCCAGAACGAGCCGGAGGACATC
>JABFWJ010000408.1 GCA_013362295.1 Thermoleophilia bacterium | reverse complement strand
GCGCTATCGGTCGTCGATTGTCCGCCGTCGCCCTCCGGGGCGCGGACGGTCAGCTGGTCAGGTTCGGGTGTCTCCGGGGCGCGCGTCAGCGGCGCCGTCTCTTCCGACTTCTTGCGTCGGAACCAACGAAGTGGCAAACGATGTCTCCTCTGATGAATGCGCGCGCTGCCTCGCCGTGTCGTCTCTCGACACCGTCGGGCGCGCGTCGCGAATGAGCGGGAAAAGCCTTGGCATAGGCCTACCCGCAGGGTACCAGTGGTTGCCGGACCAGCTTACGCGGGCGGTTTCTAGGCGGCTTCGGCCGCCGGGCCGAGCTTCGAGCGGCGCGCTCGAATCGCCCGCAACTGCTGGGAGAGGCGCGCCCAGGCCCACGGCTCGAGCTCGAGGTAGCGGACCGCGGATTGTCCGCGGATCGCCTCCAGGTACTCGAACCAGGCATCGGCCTCCTCGATCAGCAAGAGCTCGTGCGCTTCCTGGGTTCCGGTCAGGGCCATACGGGCATCACCTCCAGTCTCCGATGGGGCGAAGCCTAGGTCCCGGCCCGGACGGAGCCGGTCCGGGCCTCGAAATACCTGACGGCGGCCTCGCCGAGCGCCTTCGTCCCGGCGTAGGCGACCGCGGCCTTGACCGCCCAGCCGGCGACCGGGACGAGATCGAGCAGCTCGCGCGCCGCCGTACGCAGGCCGAAGCCGAGGCCGAGGACCCCGAGCAGCTCGAGCGCGCGTTCCCGGTCGATCTCCTGCCCGTACGCAAGCGCGATGCGCAGGACGAGGCGCATCTGGTTCAGCGTCAGCACCGGTAGATCGACGCCGGGAACGAAGACGGCCGCCGCGATCAGGGCGTTCTTCCGGCTGAACGAGCGGATCAGCTCGTCGCACACCGCCGGCCGCAGCACGGGAAGACGGCCCGCGAGCGCCGTCCCGTCCTCGCCCAGCCGGCGCGCGACCGCGCGTGCGATCGCGTCGACCGGGAAGCCCTGCCCCGGCGGCACGCGCACGACGTCGGTCGCGAGCACGTACGGAACGACCTCCGCATCGGTCACTGCGATGATCGGGATGCCCGCCCGCTGCGCGGCGCGCAGCGCCTCCTCGTCCGGGCCGCCGACCCAGACGAGGACGGCGGACCCTTCGGTCGTCCCTTCGATAACCGCGCTCGGATCGCCGCCCTCGCGCAGCTGCCGCGCGAGCAGCGGGACGAGCTCGCGGGCACCCGCGACCGCGAGCGGCCGCTGATCGCCGCGGCCGCGCCGCAGCTCCCGCACGACCGAGAGGACCGCGAGCGGCCCCAGCTTCCGGCGGCTCACGAGCGCCGACGTCCGGGACGCCGCATGTGGATCGCCTGCAGGATCCCGACGGCGAGGAAGTTCGTGATGATCGACGAGCCTCCGACCGAGACGAACGGCAACGGGATTCCCGTGATCGGCGCGATCCCCATCGTCATCGCGGCGTTCACGAAGACCTGGAACATGAACATGAACGCGATCCCGCCGGCGACGATCGCGCTGAACATGTCCCGCGCGCTCGTGACGATCTTCAGCGCCCGCCACACGACCAGCAGGTAGAGCAGCAGGAGGATCGACGCGCCGAAGAAGCCGCGCTCCTCGGCGAGCGACGCGAATGCGAAGTCCGTCGCGTGCTCGGGGAGGTAGTTGAGCCGCGTCTGCGTCGCGCCGAGCACGCCGCGGCCGCGCAGGCCGCCGGCGCCGACAGCGGTGATCGACTGACGCAGGTTGTAGGTCGCACCGCGCGGGTCGTTGCCCGGATGCGTGAACCCGGTCAGACGCGCCGACTGGTACGGGTTGAGCACGTTCACCCCCGCGGCGGGCATGATCCAGAGGACGCTGAGCGCGACCACCGCCGTCGCGGCGGCGAGCGCGCCGAGGCGCCACCAGCGCACACCCGCGACGAACAGGACGGCGGCGAGCGCCGACATGTAGACGAGCGCCGTGCCGATGTCGGGCTGGACGAAGACGAGCACGATCGGCACGAGCCCGTATCCGAGCGCGGCC
Source organism: Thermoleophilia bacterium (assembly GCA_013362295.1). Classification (GTDB taxonomy): domain Bacteria; phylum Actinomycetota; class Thermoleophilia; order Gaiellales; family Gaiellaceae; genus PALSA-600. The sequence goes on along the minus strand of JABFWJ010000408.1, from coordinate 14,557 downwards.
AACGGGGTGCCGGCCGAGTTGATCGACCGCGTACGCTCGGCGAGGAAGCCGGCGAGCACCAGGACGAAGAGCACCTTGCCGAACTCCGAGGGCTGGAACTTGAACGCGCCGACGTCGACCCAGCGCTTCGAGCCGCGCGTCGCGGCGCCCGCGACGAGCACGAACACCATCAGCCCCAGCGTTCCGAAGTAGATCGGTCGCCACAGCCTCCGGTACCGGTCCGGGTCGACGAAGAGCACGCCGACGAACACCACCACTCCGACGAAGGCGTAGAGCGCCTGGCGCGTTACGGCGGAGCCGCCCGCGTCGTGCATGGTGATGCCGTCGATCGCCCACAACCCGTAGGCGGCCGTTCCGGCGAGCGCGGCGAGCAGCAGCCAGTCGAGCCGGCGCAGCAGCGCGCGACGGCCGACCGTGTCGCTTGCTGCTCTCGGGCGAAGGCCGCGTGCCCTGGTGTCGACGGCTTCGATGCTCATTGAAATCAGTCGGAGATGTGGGTCGACAGCTGACCGGTCTTGCCGAAGTAGTGCTCGAACACCTTCAGAGCCGCCGGGGCCGCAGAGGTGCCGCCGTGGCCGCCGTTCTCGATCAACGCGCAGACGACGATCGTGGGCTTGTCGTACGGGCCGTAGCCGCACCACCACGACTGCACCTCGGGGGACGGATTCGGGAAGCCCGGAAGCCGCACGGTCTTCTCGGCGCTTCCGGTCTTGCCCGCGATGTCGACCGGGAAGCTGCCGAAGACGCCGGCGGAGGTGCCGATCGCGCTGTGCGTCGCCTCCTCCAGTCCCTGCTGCACGTAGCTGAGCGCCGTCGGGTCGACGCCCGTCGGCTGCGCGGGTTGTGCGCCGAAGCGGCGGAGGACGCGCGCCGGCTGGCCGCCCGAGCCGGTGAGCTCGACGTCGTCGGCGATGTGCGGCGTGACGAGCTTGCCGCCGTTCGCGATCAGCGCGTAGAGCCGGGCCATCTGCAGCGGGGTGACGAGGATCTGGCCCTGGCCGATCGCCATCTGGATCGAGTAGCCCGGCTTCCACGTACGGTCGACGATCCCGAAGCCCTGGCTCGCCGGGTACGCCTGGCGGCGCCACTCCGGCGTCGGGATCAGGCCGGGCACCTCGGGCCCGACGTCGACCGACGTCTTCTCGCCGAGCCCGAACCGGTTCGCCCAACCCTGCAGCGGGTGGCCGCGGTCGGGCGGCAACAGGTAGAACCGCTTCCCGAGCTCGTAGAAGTACGTGTCGCACGACATCGCGAGCGCCGTCTTCAGGTCGATCCACTGGTAGATGAGGTCCGTCCAGTTGTGGAACGTCTGCTTGTAGGCGAGGTAGTCGGGCGAGCAGAGCAACGTCTGGTAGGGCGTCACGAGGTGCTCCTGCATCGCCGCGAGCGCCGTCACCGGCTTGAACGTCGATCCGGGCGGGTACGCCGCGTTGATCGCGCGGTTGATGCCGGGATGATTGTCGGCCTCGGCGACCGCCGGATCGAGGAGCGGCGCGAGCTTCTTCGGGTCCTTCCGGCCGACGAAGATCGACGGCTGGTAGGTCGGATACGACGCCATCGCGAGGATCGCGCCGTCGTTCGGGTTCAGCGCGACGATCGCGCCGCCGTCGGCGCGCGCGTACGACGCGTCGTGGGCGCGCTGGATGCCGTAGACGAGCGCCTTTTCCGCCGCGCGCTGCAGACCGATGTCGATCGTCAGGCGGAGAGCCTGGCCCGGCGTGTAATTGGCGAGCGGTGTGATCGCGCCTTTCGGGCGCCCTCGTGAGTCGACGGTCAACTGCGCCTTGCCGTCCTTGCCGCGCAGGTACGTGTCGTACGTGGACTCGATACCGGCCTGTCCGATCGAGTCGGTGGGCTGGTAGCCGCGCTTCTTCAGCGTCTTGTACTCCTCGGGGCTGATCTGGCCGACGTAGCCGAGGACCTGCGCCGCGAGCGCGCGGTAGGGGTACTTGCGCAGGTAGCTGTGCGCGAGCCGCACCCCGGGGAACTGGAACCCGTGCTCGCGCAGATAGAGGATCTGGTCTTGCCGCAGGCCGCGCTGCACGACGATCGGGGTGAGCGGATCGCCCGCATGGCGGTTCATCTGCGCGAGGATCTCCCTGAGCGGAATGCCGGTTACGTCCGAGAGCGCACGCAGCTCGCGCCGCTGCGCCGGCCAGTTCTTCGGCAGATCGGCCGGCCACAGCTCGACGCGCGTGCCCGGGACGTTTTCGACGAGCACGTGGCCGTTGCTGTCGATCACCGGCCCGCGCGGCGCTTCGAGGCGCAACGTGCGCACGCGGTTGTCGTTCGCGACCGCGAGGTACTTGTCGCCCGAGAGGACCTGCAGCGCCCAGAGGCGCAGAAAGAGGACGGCGAAGACCCCGAGCGCGACGAACGCGAGGATGGCCACGCGGAACGCGAGCTGCGGCGTGAGGCGGTAGGGCTCCTCGACCCGCGGATCGCCGGGCAGGAACCGTCCGGGGCGCGCAGGGGTGTCACCAGTCCAGCTAGCCAAGGAGCCGCACCTCGCGCACGCGGTCGCCGAGCTCGAGCGGCGGGAAGAGCCGTCGGATCAGCGCATAGACCGGAAGCGTCAGCAGCAAGTTGAGCAGCAGCGCGAGCGGGAGCCCGTGAGCCACGAGATCCGCCGGCGCCGGCTCCCCGAGCACGAATCGCAACGCCACCAGGCCGAACGCGTAGAGGCCCGTGACGGTCGCCACGGACAGGAACGGCGCGTGGAAACGGTCGCGCGCCGTGGTCTCGCCGTAGCGGCCGATCCAGAACCCGAACACGGTCAGCAGGAGCGAGGTGACGCCGAGTGTGCCGAGCGTCGCGACGTCGAGCAGCAACCCGGTACCGAACCCCGCCAGCGCGCCGAACACCGACCCGCGGAGCAGCGCGATCGAGAGCAGCGCGATCAGCACGATGCTCGCCGTGCGGAACTGCCGGTACTCGGTGAGGACCGACACCTGGAAGAGGGCGGCGACGAAGAGCACGATGGCGGCCTTGACCCCGTCCATCAGCGAGGCGGGACGAACACGATCACCGACTGCAGGGACGAGAAGTCGACGAGCGGCTTCACCTGGATGTTCTTGAACGGGTTGACGTCGTTGTTCCGCTCGCTCGTGACCGTTCCGATCGGGATCCCGCGCGGGAACATCGACGGCAGCGCGCCCTTGCCGAGCGAGCCGGCGGTGATGATCGTGTCGGCGACGCCGACGAACTTCGTCTTCGACACGAGGTCGAGCACCAGTACGTCGCTGCCGCCGCCGCCGGGCTGGATGATCCCGACCGCCGTCGGGTACGTCAGGTCGATCGCGGTGACCGCGCTCTGGTTGTCGGTCAGCAGCGTGACGTGCGCGACGTGCGCGAAGGTGCGGTCGACCGTGCCGACGAGACCGCCCGTCGGCGACACGACGACGCTGCCCGCGCGGATGCCGTTCGTCGAGCCGGCGCCGATCGTCACGCTCTGGTCGATCGCGTTCAGCGGGTGCGTCAGCACGACCGCGTGGACGCGATCGAAGTCCGCGACGGACGGAGGCCCGAGGTAGTTGAGCTCGTTCTTGAGCTGGACGTTCTCCTGCACCGCGGATTCGTCCTGGATCACCTGGCGGCGCAGCTGCGCATTCTCGGCCCGAAGCCGCTTGTTCTCCGCCCTCGCGTCGATGAGACCGCGCGCCCAGCCGACCGCGTCGCGGAACGGCCGCGAGACGCGGTCTGCGGCCACCTCGAACGGCCGCAGGATCCCCGCAGCGGTGCCCTGCGCACCGTCGAGCGCGCTCGAGCGGAACGACACGGTGATCAGCACCAACGAGAGCAGCACGAGGAGACCCACGACGATCCGGCGCTTGAGGGCGCTGGAGCGGCTCGAGGGGTAGCCGGAGGCGGCGGCGCGCTGGACCGATGAGCCCAGGACCGCAAGACGGACGGTCCGGTTGCGTGGCACCGGGGGACAGCCTAGCCTGCCCGCCGGAGCGTTACCTGTCGAGCGCGTGAACGAGCAGTGGTCCCCACTCGCTCGGCACGATCGTGTGCAGGCGGAAGCCGAGCTTCGCCATCACGTTGCGGGATTCGGTGTTCCCCTCGGTCGTGATCGAGACGACCCGCGCAAAGTCGAGCTCGCCGAAGGCCCAGGCGACGCTGGCGGCGCCCGCTTCTGTCGCAATGCCCCGGCCCCACCAGGCAGGGTCGAGGGCCCAGCCGACTTCTGGATCGTCGGACCACGCGCGGTGAAACTGCGGGCCGCTGCGCCCGATCAGCTCGCCCGTCTCCCGCCACTCGACCGCGAGCAGGCCGAACCCGCGCTCCTCCCAGTGACGCTGCCAGCGGTCGAAGGCCTCGTCGCTCTGCTCCCGCGTCTGGACGCCGGAGAGGTGGCGCCTGTGCAGCGGGTCGGCGTTCCAGCGCGCGAGCGTCTCGCGATCCCCGTCGGTGAAGCGACGCAGCCGCAAGCGCTCGGTCTCGATGACGTGCATGCGCACGACGTTAGCGACCTCGCCTGCTCCGGTTCGAAAGGCTCCAACCTGGTTCGCTTCGCGAATCAGGTTGGGTTTCCGAACCTGATTCGGCGCAGCCGAACCAGATTCGAGCCTTTGTGTGTTCAGGCGGAACGAGCGCACGCCGAACCAGATTCGAGCTAGTAGCGGCGGCCGTTGCGCCCGTTGCGCGAGCGTGCGCGCGAGCTGCGGTGGATCGCGTCGAACTCCTCGAGGCTGCGGCCGGAGCCGACGGCGACGCAGGTCAGCGGCGACTCGGCGAGGTGAACCGGCATGTGCGTCTCGTGGCGGAGGCGCTCGTCGAGCCCCTGCAGCAGGGCGCCGCCGCCGGCGAGGACGATGCCGCGGTCCATGATGTCGGCAGCGAGCTCCGGCGGAGTCTTGTCGAGCGTCGACTTGATCGCGTCCACGATCTGGTTGACGGGCTCCTCGAGCGCGTGCCGGACCTCCTCGCTCGAGAGGATCACGGTCTTCGGCAGGCCCGAGAGCATGTCGCGCCCGCGCACCTCCGCCTGCACCTCTTCCTTCATCGCGTGTGCGGAACCGACCTCGAGCTTGATCTCCTCGGCGGTCTGCTGACCGATCAGCAGCTTGTACTCGCGCTTGATGTGGTTGATGATCGCCTCGTCCATCTCGTCGCCGCCGACGCGCAGCGATTGCGAGACGACGATCCCGCCGAGCGAGATCACAGCGACCTCGGTCGTCCCGCCGCCGATATCGACGATCATGTTCCCCGTCGGCTCGGCGACGGGGAGTCCCGCGCCGATCGCGGCCGCCATCGGCTCTTCGATCAGGTACGCCTTGCGCGCGCCGGCGGAGAGCGTCGCCTCCTCGACCGCGCGCTTCTCGACGCCGGTCACGCCCGACGGCACGCACACGACGACGCGCGGATGTGCGAAACGATGCTGGTGCACCTTCTGGATGAAGTGGCGCAGCATCTGCTCGGTCACGTCGAAGTCCGCGATCACGCCGTCCTTCAGCGGCCGGATCGCGCTGATCGTCCCGGGCGTGCGGCCGAGCATCCGCTTCGCCTCGAGGCCGACGGCGTGCACCTCGCCGGAGCGCTGGTCGATCGCGACCACCGACGGCTCCGACAGCACGATCCCGCGCCCGCGGACGTAGACGAGCGTGTTCGCCGTCCCGAGGTCGACGGCCATATCACGCCCTCCGAACCCGGTCAGGTAGTTGAAAATGCCCATCCAGCGCCCAACCTAGCCGAAGCCGTAGACGCCTGCGAAACGGGCGGCCAGCAGTCGCACGAGCAGGGCTGCCGGAAGACCGACGACGTTGAGGAACTCGCCGTCGATCCGTTCGACGAGACTCGCCCCCAGCCCCTGGATCGCGTACCCGCCCGCGCGGCCCTCCCACTCGTGTGACGCGACGTAGTGGGCGAGCTCGCGGGGCGTCAGCTCCCGGAACGTGACGAGCGTCGTCTCCGAGTGCAGCTCCTCCCAGGCCTGCGTGCGCAGGCACAGCCCGGAGACGACGGCATGGGTCCTCCCGGCGAGCGCTTCGAGCATCGCCTCGGCCTCCGTCTCGTTCGCAGGCTTGCCGAGCAGCTCGCCCTCGAACAGCACCTCGGTGTCGACGCCGAGCACGGGGCGCTCGTCCGGCTCGACCGAGTGCGCCTTGCCCGCGGCGCGCTCGATCGGCCCCGTTCCGGACAGCTCCTGGTAGCGCGGCGCGACGACCTCGAACGGAATCTCGAGCTGCCTGAGGATGGCGCGCCGCTGCGGTGACGTCGAGGCGAGGAGCAGCGGCGGCGCCGGCGGCGACGTCACGTCACACGCTTGCGCGCGACCCAGATCTCCTCGCTCGGCCACTTGCGCGCCCAGTCGGCGGTGACGTAGGCGTAACGGTCGTGCGTCACCGCGTCGGGCGGCGCCTGGAGCTCGATCAGCCGCTCGACGTCGAAGCCGTTCGCACGCAGGAGGTCGATCCACTCGCCGTGCGCGAGGTGGAACTCGACGCCGCCCTCGGGGAACTCGAACCGCTTCATGCCGAACTGCGCGTGCACGAGGTACTCCTTGGCCGGCATCTCGTCCGTGGAGCAGAGGATGACGAGCGTCGAGTTGCGCAGAAAGGCCAGCCGCCCGCCCGGTCGGAGCAGGCGCGCGGCCTCGGGGATCCAGCGGTACGGGTCGACCCAGATCGACGCGCCGTACTCGGAGACGACGAGGTCGGCGCTCTCGGGGGGCAGGCCGGTCTCGGCGGCGTCGGCCTCGACGAGCGGGAACTCGATTCCCGTCTCGGCCATCATGCGGCGCGCCGTGTCCAGCTGCGCCGGCGTGATGTCGACCCCGACCGGCCGGGCGCCGGCCTTCGCGAGCCACGCGGAGACGTAGGCGGTGCCGCAACCGAGCTCGACGACGTCGAGCCCGTTCACGTCGCCGAGCACGTTCAGCTCCGACTCGTCGATCGCCCAGATGCCCCACGAGATCTCGTCGAGCGCCCAGTTCGTCTTCGCGTTCTCGTCGGTGTATTCGGCGTTCGCCTGCGTCCAGAGCTCGACGTTCTTCGCCGCGTCCGCGGTCGGGTCAGGCGAGCCCATCGGGGAACCAGATCCCGATCTCGCGCTCGGCGGATGCGGGCGAATCGCTGCCGTGGACGAGGTTGTCCGGCATCGCGAGCGCGAAGTCGCCGCGCAGCGAGCCGGCCTCGGCGTCGGCCGGGTTGGTCGCGCCGATCGTCTTGCGGCAGGTCGCGATCGCGCCCTCGCCTTCGAGGACGAACGCGAGCGTCGGGCCCGAGGTGATGAACTCGACGAGCTCGCCGAAGAACGGCTTCTCCTTGTGTTCGGCGTAGTGCGTCTCGCCGACCTCGCGACTTGCCTGCACGAAACGCGCGGCGCGCAGCTTCAGACCGCGACGCTCGAAGCGGGCGAGGATCTCGCCGGCGAGGCTGCGCTCGACGGCGTCCGGTTTCGCGAGGATCAGGGTCTGCTCGACGGCCATGCGGCCGCGCACATTAACGAGATTGGCGGCGCCGCGGCGGACGTTTTGCCTCGGCGAGCGTCACGGTCCCGGGGTCCTGGTCGATCGGCGTCTCGCAGTACGGGCAGATCTGCCACAGCGCCTCGAGCGGCCGGTGGCAGTTCACACACGCCTGGCGCAACTTCGTCGTGCACACCGGGCAGATCAGGAAGTCCTCGTCGACCTCCGCGCGGCAGACCGGACAGTGCAGGTCGCGGCCGCCGAGCCGCTTCTCCATCGCCTTGATCTCGAGCTCGCGCTCGCGCACGTCGTCGAGATACTCGGGCGGGCGGAAGAGCATGTAGATCAGCGGTCCGATGAACGGGACGACGCCGATCGCGGTCACGACCCACACGATCAGCGGATCCTCGATGCGCCGCCGCGCGTCCTTGTGCACCCAGTAGACGGTCGCGATCCAGAAGACGAGCACGAAGAAGATCGCGAGGTTGCGGATGACGTACCACGTGGAGGAGTGGAAGAAGTCGTGCACCCCGCCGAAGGCCGAAGCGATCACAGGAGGATCTTTCCTAGTCCATACCCTGCAGCAAACGCGAGGACGACGAACGCCACGAGGAGGAAGACGGCGAAGAGGAAGACGCTGATGCGGTCACTGGAGCGGGACACCATCGTAAGCATTTCACCGACCCCGGCTCAGGTCGGCCAGCAGATAGAGGGAGCCCGTGACGAGGACGCGGCTCCCGAGGGCGTGCGCGCGCCGTAGGGCGGCGCGGGGATCGTCGACCGTTTCCACCTTTTCGAACCAGGTTCGGGCCCGGTCGGCGATCTCCCCCGGCGGCAGGGCGCGCTCGTTGGAGGAGCGGGTCGCGACGAGCGTCCGGCCGGCGCGGGCGAGCCGCTCGAGGATCCCGCCGGCGTCCTTGTCGCCGAGGATCGAGGCGACGACGACGTAGTCGTGGGGTTCGGGCAGGCGGTCGAGCAGCCAGTCGACCGCGTCGGGGGTGTGGGCGCCGTCCCAGACCTCCCCGTCCCGAATCTCGAAGCGTCCGGGCAGGACCGCCGCTGCGAGCTCGACGGGCCGGCCGAGGAACGCCTCCGCCGCCTCGCGCGCGCCGCCGAGGCGCGTCTCGTTGCGGGGGACAAGGCCCGCGAACTCCTCGTCGGGGAGGACGACGACCGCCCCTGGACCGGCGACGGCGAGCTTCTCGGCCGCGATCGCCCGGCGGGTCTCGCCCAGCACGTCGGTGTGCTCGAGCGCCACGTTCGTGAGCAGCACGACACGGGCGTCGATCACGTTCGTTGCGTCGAGCCGGCCGCCGAGGCCGGCCTCGACCGCGGCGGCCGTGACACCGCGGGCGGCGAAGTCGGCGAACGCCGCGGCGGTCAGCACCTCGAACTGGGTCGCCCCGAGCTGCTCGGCGTCCGCGCGCACGCGCCGGACGGCGCGCTCGAAGCCGGCTTCGTCCGTGTCGAGCCGCTCGTGCCAGCCGGAGACGTGCGGCGAGGTGTACGCGGCGCCCCCGATCGTCGCGGCGATGCGCCGCGCGGCGGTCGACTTGCCCTTCGTGCCGACGACGTGAACGGCCTCGAATGCCCGCTGCGGGTTGCCGAGCCGGTCGAGCAGCGCGCACATCCGCTCGGTACCGAAGCCGTCGCGGGGCCAGGGCGAGAGAGACGCGAGCCAGTCCAGGTCGGTGGCAGCCACCGTCACGGAAGTGTCACGCACGGGGCGAAGCGCACGCAAAAGGCCTGCATTTCAGGGTATGTGTGCCCGACCTGGCCGGTGGCAGCCACCGTCACGGGAGTGTCACGGCGTTCAGTCGCCGATTGCATCGAGCTCGCGCCGGTAGCGCTCGAGCTTCTCGCGCTCGGCCTCGACGACGGCGGCCGGCGCGTTCGCGACGAAGCGCTCGTTCGCGAGCATCCCTTCGGAGCGCTTGATCTCCTTGCGCAGGCGCTCGCGCTCGGCGTCGGCGTTGCCGTTCGCCTTCGCGCGCTCCGGCTTCACGACCGCCTCGAAGATGCGGCGCTCGTCCTCGGACGTAAGCCGCGCGAGCACTCCGCTGCGCCGGAACATCGCCGCCGCCTCCTGCACGGCGGTCAGCGCCCCGGCGGCGGACTCGTCGCCGGAGACCGGCCACGGCGCGACGATCAGCCGCGACTCCCGGTCGGGCAGGTTCGACCAGATCTCCTCGGTCACGTGCGGCATCACCGGGTGCAGCAGCTTCAGCAACCGCTCGAGGGCGGCGGCCGCGGTCGCGCGCGCGTCGGCGTCGCCGCCGTAGAGCCGGGGCTTGATCGCCTCGAGGTACCAGTCGCAAAAGTCGTCGAAGGTCAGGTGGTACAGCTCGTCGACGACGTGGGCGAAGTCGAACTCGGCCAGGTTCGCCTCGTACGCCCGCTGCGTCGCCGAGAGGCGCGCCAGGATCCAGTGCTCCTCGAGCGACGACGGCCGCTCGGCCACCTCGGTCACGCCGGCCTGGATCAGGAGCCGGCTCGCGTTCCACAACTTGTTCGCGAGCTTCCGCCCTTCCTCGATCGCGCCCTCGGAGAAGCTCGCGTCCTGCCCCGACGCCATCTTCATCAGCCCGTAGCGCGTCGCGTCCGCGCCGTACGCGTCGATCTGCGCGATCGGGTTCAGACCGGTGCCGAGGCTCTTCGACATCCGGCCGCCGGTCGGCGCGTGCACGAGTGAATGGATGACGACGTCCCGGAACGGCACGTCGTCCATCAACTCGAGCCCGCTGAAGATCATGCGGTTCTCCCAGAGCCGGATGATGTCGCGCGCCGTCGTGTTCAGGTCGCCCGGATAGAAGGTGCGCAGGTCCTCGGTGTCGTCGGGCCAGCCGAGCGTCGCGAACGGCCAGAGCGCCGACGAGAACCATGTGTCGAGCACGTCCGTCTCGCGGGTGAGCTCGGTCGAGGCGCACTCGCTGCAAGCCGACGGCTCCGTCTCCGCCACGGTGACGTGCCCGTCCGGGCAGTACCACACGGGGATCTGGTGGCCCCACCAGATCTGTCGCGAGATGTTCCAGTCCGGTGCGTCTTCGAGCGACTTGATCGCGAAGCGGTGCTGCGACTCGGGGTGGTAGCGCACGCGCCGCGCGCGCAACGCTTCGAGCGCCGGCTGCTTCAGCTCGTCCATCGCGCACCACCACTGCAACGAGATGCGGGGCTCGATCCTGTTCTTGCAGCGGTCGCACAGCGCGACGGTGTGGCGATACGACTCGCGTTTCTCGAGCTGTCCGTGCTCGCGCAACCAGCCGACGATCCGCGCGTCGGCTTCCTCCTGCGTCAGCCCGGCGAGCTCTCCCGCGTCCTCGTTCATCCGTCCGTCCGGGCCGATCACCGTCAGTTCCGGAAGGCCGTGGTCGCGACCGATCTCGTAGTCCGTGGGGTCGTGTCCCGGCGTCACCTTCAGGGCGCCGGTCCCGAACTCGCGCTCGACGCGCTCGTCGCCGATCACCGGCACAGGGCGCTGGACGAACGGCACGAGGACTTCACGTCCGATCAGTTCGCGGTAGCGCTCGTCGTCCGGGTGCACGGCTACCGCGACGTCGGCGAGGATCGTCGCCGGGCGCACGGTCGCGATCGTGATGTACCCGTCGCCGTCGGCGAGCGGATAGCGCGCGTACGTGAGCACGTCGTCGACGTCGACGTGGGTCAGCTCGAGATCGGAGAGCGAGGTGAGATGGAACGGGCACCAGTTGATGATCCGGTTGGCGCGGTAGATCCAGCCCTTGCCATAGAGGTGCACGAAGAAGCGCATGACCGCGCGCACGTACGCGTCGTCCATCGTGAACCGCTCGCGGCGGTAGTCGAGCGAGGCGCCGATGCGGCGGAACTGGAACATGATCTTGCCGCCGTACTCGTGCAGCCACTCCCACACGCGCTCCACGAACGCCTCGCGGCCCAGGTCCTGCCGGCTCCGGCCCTCTGCGGCGAGGTGCTTCTCGACGGCGTTCTGCGTCGAGATGCCGGCATGGTCGTAGCCCGGCTGGAAGAGGACGTTGTAGCCCTGCATCCGGCGCGTGCGGACGATCGTGTCGGCGAGCGAGAGCTGGAGCGCGTGGCCGAGGTGGAGGTCGCCGGTGACGTTCGGCGGCGGGTGCGCGATCGCGAAGCTCGTCCGCGCCGGGTCGGGATCGGCGTTGTAGTGGCCTTCCTCCTCCCAGGTGCGCTGCCAGCGCTCCTCGACCCCATGCGGGTCGTATCTCGGGGCCATCTCGCTCATCGGCGGCCCATCCTACGCAGCAGCGTTCCACGCAGCGGTTTCGGGGGCAGGGAGCGCCGCTCGGCCCGACGGTCGAGTCCAGAACGAGGGATCAGGTCAAGCAGCGACTATGCCGACGAGTATGCCGAAGATGCTCCGCCCACGCCAGGAATTTCCGACACCGCTCTTCAAGCTCTTCGCGCCGCTCGCCCTGATGGTCCTGAGCGTGGTCGTCGCGTACATCTACGGCTAGCGCGCGACGGCGTAGCCCTGCATCAACCGCGGGTTGGCGCCGGCCCGGATCTGGTCGCCTTCGCGGGAGACCGCGCTCACGCGGCCGAGCGACCACGGCGGCAGCACCGTCACGTCGTGCCCGCGGCCGCGCAGGTCCTCGATCACCTCGTCGCCGAACCGGGACTCGACGGCGAGAGAGCGCGGCTCGACGTGTCGCGGGTAGAAGCTCGAGATCAGGTGGTCGGTGTGCCAGTCGGGCGCGTCGATCGCCTCCTGCAGATTCAGCCCCTGGTCGACGTGGCGCAGGAGGACGTGCAGGGCCCACTGCTCCTGCTGGTCGCCGCCGGGGGTCCCGTAGGCGAGCCACGGCTCGCCGCCGCGCAGGACGAGCCCCGGCGAGAGCGTCGTCCGCGGGCGCTTCCGCGGCGCGAGCGACGAGGGCAGGCCCTCCTCCAGCCAGAACATCTGCGCGCGCGAGCCGAGCGGCCAGCCGAGGGCCGGGATCGTCGGCGAGCTCTGCAGCCAGCCACCGCTCGGCGTGGCCGAGAGCAGGTTCCCGAAGCGGTCGGCGACGTCGAGGTGGACGGTGTCGCCCTGGGTCGGCTCGCCGACCCCGAGACCACTTAGTGATGACTCAACACGAAGTCGGGGTAAGCGCCCCGAACCCGGGCGGAGCTCGCTGCTCGCGTCCTCGTCGATCAGAGCACGGCGCTCGTCGGCGTACTCCCGCGAGAGGAGCCGCTCGAGTGGGACCTCGCCGCTGTCGCCGTAGTTGGCGTCGCGGTCGGCGAACGCGAGCTTCGCGGCCTCCGTCGTGACGTGGACGAGCTCGGCGTCACTCAGCGCTGCGACGTCGAAGCCCTCGAGCAGCCGCAGCTGCTGCAGCGCCGCGGGTCCCTGCCCCCACGCGCCGGTCTTGCAGACGGTGAGACCGCGGTAGTCGACGGTCACGGGCGCCTCGATCGTCGCCCGCCAGCCCGTGAGGTCCTCGCCCGTCAGGAGCCCGCCGTGCTCGCGTGAGAAGCGGTCGATCTCCTCGGCCACGAAGCCCTCGTAGTAGACCCGCCGCGCACGCTCGAGCTCCTCCTCGCGTGAGCCACCGCGTGCCTCGTCGAGCAGCCTCCGCCAGGTCGCGGCGAGCTGCGGGTTGCGGAACGTCGACCCCGGCGCCGGCGCCGGCAGGTACAGCTCCGCCGACCCCGGCCACTCGCGCAGGAGCGGTTCGACGCGCCCGATCACCGCCGGGATCCCGGCGACGACCGGGTAGCCGCGGTCGGCGTAGTCGATCGCGAACTCGAGTACGTCCTCCAGCCGCCACGTCCCAAACTGCTCGAGCAGGAGCAGCCAGCCGCCGAACGACCCCGGCACACATGCGGCCAGCAGTCCCGTGCCGGGGACGAGCTCGTGGCCGAGCGCGCGGTAGCGCTCGATCGTCGCGGCCGCCGGCGCCACGCCCTGCGCGCAGAGCACGAGCGGCTCGCCGCGTTCGGCCGACCAGAAGACGGCGGGCAGGTCGCCGCCGGGCCCGTTCAGGTGCGGCTCGACGACCTGCAGCACGAAGCCGGCGGCGCACGCCGCGTCGAAGGCGTTACCGCCGCGCTCGAGCACCGCCATGCCGCTCGCCGACGCGAGCCAGTGCGTCGACGCGACGGCGCCGAACGTCCCGCGCAGCTCCGGGCGTGTCGTGAAGGTCACGTTCGCAACTCTGCCGCATCGATCAGCTGCGGCGCCGCGCGACCGCGCCGCACGAGGTGACAGGCGACGGAGTGCCCGCGTGCGATCTCGAGCAGCGGCGGATCCTCTTCCTCGGACTCCGGCGCCGACTCGTGCGCGAGCGGGCAGCGCGTGCGAAAGCGGCAGCCGGACGGCGGATCGATCGGACTCGGGATATCCCCCTCGAGCACGACCCGCGTGCGGTTTCGCTGCACCTCCGGATCCGGCACGACGGCGGCCGAGAGCAGCGCCTGCGTGTACGGATGCTGCGGGGAGGCGAACAGCACCTTCGTCGGCGCCGACTCGACGATCTTCCCGAGGTACATGACCGCGACGCGGTCGCACAGATACTCGACGGTCGCGAGGTCGTGCGTGATGAAGAGGCACGAGAAGCCCATGTCGCGCTGCAGGTCGCGCAGCAGGTTGAGGATCGCCGCCTGCACGGAGACGTCGAGCGCCGACACCGGCTCGTCGGCGATCAGGAGCGCGGGCGACACCGACAGCGCGCGCGCGAGGCCGACGCGCTGCCGCTGGCCGCCCGACAGCTCGTGCGGATAGCGGAAGCGGAGCTCGGTCCGGAGCCCGACCTGGTCGAAGAGCTTCGCGACCCGCGCGTCCAGCGTCTTCCCCCGGCCCAGCTTCTGCACCCGGAGCGGCTCGCCGACGATCTGGCCGCACGTCATGCGCGGGTTCAGCGACGAGTACGGATCCTGGAAGACCATGTGGATGTCGCGGCGCAGCGGCCGCATGTCGCGGCGCGAGAGGTGGGTGATGTCGCGCCCCCTCAGACGCACGCTGCCGCCGGTCGGCTCGAGCAGGCGGACAACGCAGTTCGCGACGGTGCTCTTGCCGCTCCCCGACTCGCCGACGAGCCCGAGCAGCTCGCCCGGTGCGATCGAGAAGGAGACGCCGTCGACGGCGTACACCGTGCTGCTGCCGCCGACGAGCCCGCGACCGGTGCGGAAGTGCATGACGAGATCCTCGACCTC
>JABFWJ010000126.1 GCA_013362295.1 Thermoleophilia bacterium | reverse complement strand
AAAGCAGCACGTTCGCGCGCAGGCCCGGCCGCATGATCAACTCGGGCAGCTGTGCGAGCAGGGAATCCGGCCCGTGGTCGTGCTCGTGGTAGACGAAGTACTCCTCGAGCTGGTCGAGCACGATGCAGATGTCGCCGTCGAGCACCTCGCTCCAGTGCTCGGCGACATCGGCGAGCCGCGCTCCGTCAGGAGGACGAAGAACCGTCGGCGACACGAGCGGCCCGACCACGTCGGCGATCGCGTCGGTCATGCGCGCGACCGGGTCACCCGCCCAGATGCCGAACACGACGCACGCGAGATCGGGGCCGCGCCCGACCGCCCGGCGCGAGCCGAGCTCGCGCACCCGCCGCGCGACCCCCGCGCGCAGCAGCGAGCTCTTGCCGACGCCGCTCGGCCCGTACAGGACTGTCAGGCGCGAGGCGAGGAGATTCGCCGTCGTCACCTCCGTCTCGCGCTCACGGCCGAAGAAGAGCAGTCCGTCGAGCTCCGTCTCGCCGAACGATGCGAGCCCGCGGTACGGCGACTGGATGCCCGCGACCGTCGTCACGCCTCGACCTCCGTCCCAACGGTGCGCGCCAGCGCGTCGACGTACGGCTCGAGCGGCGCGCCGACGAAGTCGACACCGACAGCCGCCCACAACTCACGCTCGGCGAGGCCGGGCGCGTGCGCGATCGCCCAAGAGCGATAGGCCAGTGGCGTCTCCGGACAGACGCGGCCGAGCACGAGCCGAAGGCACCAGTCCCGCACCGCGTACCCGAGGAAGAGGAAGTGGCTGCGCCGTAGGTTGGCGGCGAGCCCGACGGGCAGCGCGGCCGCGACGTCCGCGCGCCGCAGGTACTCGAGGTGGTCGTCCTCGGTGACGACGAAGCTCTCCCACTCGCCTGACGACGATGTATCTGCGCGCCCGCGCACGCGCAGGATCACCGTGCGGCGGTCGAGTGACAACTCGGCCGCGTACTCGCTCGGCGCCTCGATCACCCGGACGGCGCCGTCCGGTGTGAGGTGACAGAAGCGCCCGCGGTGCGGCCCGGCAGCGAGGTATGCGACGACGTCGACCTCCTCCCCCGCCTCGGCGAACGCGCGCTCGAGTGCCCCGTCGTAGTCCGTCGTGACGATCAGCTGATGCGGGAGCCCTCGCTCCCGCAGGACGGGCGGGAGCGAGGCGAAGAAACGGTGCACCGCGGTCGGCTCTCCGTGCGCGCTCGCGCGCGCACGGAGCTCGTCGTGCAACGGCCCGTGCCCGCGCGTGCTCGCTGCGTACTGGGAGACGCGCGACGTCTCGAGCACCTCGCCGGCCGGATACGCGAAACGCTCCGCCAGCTCGGCGGCGACGTCGGGAGCCGAGGCGAGCACCGGCACGAGCCGGCCGTCGAGCAGCGCGGCGGCGACGTCCGACAGTTGGCCCATCTCGCCCGGCTCGTCGGCCGGCGCGGCAGCGGGCTCGAGCGCCGCCTCCTGCCGGAGGATCGAGCCGTGCAGGCGCCGCAGGGCAGGTGACGGCTCCAGGCCGAGCTCGTCCGCGAGCATCCGGCGCGCGTCATGGTAGGCCTGCAGCGCCTCGGCCTGCCGACCGCTGCGGTAGAGCGCGAGCATCAGCTGTCCGCGCAGCCGCTCGCGGCTCGGATGCTGCCCGACGAGTGACTCGATCCGCGGCACGAGCTCGGCGTCGGCACCGGCCTCGAGCTCGGCGTCGATCAGCGACTCCTGCAGGAGCAGCTCAAGCTCCTCGATGCGCCGCGCTTCGCCCTGGAGGAATGTCGCGTACGGGATGTCCTGGAAGGGCGGGCCGCGCCACTCGGCGAGCGCGTCGCGGAGGAGCTGCAGCCGTTCGGCGCCGCGCGCGTCCCCAGCGGCCGCCAAGCGCCGCTCGACGCGGGCGAGGTCGATCGCGTCGTCGTCGACGCGGAGCGCGTAACCAGGAGGGCGCGTCTCGATCGACTCGTTCCCGAGCAGCTTGCGGAGCTGCGAGACGGTGTTGCGGAGCGCGGTCTGCGCGGTCGGCGGAGGCTCTTCCCCCCAGAGCGCCTCGATCATCCGCTCGGCCGGCACGACCCGGTTGACCTCGAGCAGAAGGAGGACGAGCGCGGAGATCGTGCGCCGGCCCGTCAGCTCGACAGCCGCCCCGTCTCGCACGACTTCGAGGCGCCCGAGGATGCGGAAGTCGAGCATCTCGGCTCGTTCTAGCACCGCCGCCGCCCGGCGGGAAGCGCGGGCGCGGGCGCGTTGCGCAGGCGTGACAAGGGAGTTGCGGCCGCCTCGGACGGTGGTCGCATGTTCACCACCACACATCTCAAGCTCGTCGTCGCCGCCGCCTCGGCCGCTGCGACGCTTGCGACCGCCGCGCCGGCCCACGCGTCGTACGGCTGGCCGCTCAAGCCGTTTCACCAGCAGCACCCCGTCCGCGGCTACTTCGGCGACCCGCGGATCGGCGGCCACGACAACGAATCGAAGTCGTTCCACTTCGGCATCGACATCTCGGCGCCGAACGGCACGGCGGTGTACGCCACGCTCGACGGCGTCGCGTCGCGCAACAGCCGCCACCCGGACGTCGTCATGGTCTCGAACGGCGCGGGGACGGTGCACGAGTACTGGCACGTCATCCCGGCGGTCGCGCCCGGCTCTCGCGTCGTCGCCTACCGCACCGTCGTCGGCCACATCGAGAAGCCGTGGGCGCACGTCCACTTCTCGGAGGCCGAGGGCGGCCTCTACGTCAACCCGCTGCGCGTCGGCGCGCTGGCGCCGTACACCGACGACACACGCCCGACGATCCACACGATCTCGTTCGAGCGCGACGGCCGCGGCGTCGGCAGCCGGGTCAGCGGGACGATCGAAATCGTCACCGAGGCGTGGGACACCACCCCGCTCGAGGTGCCGGCGCCGTGGTCCGACCTGCCGGTGGCTCCCGCCCTCGTCGAGTGGCGCCTCGAAGGACACCGCGGCCTCGCATCGTCGAGCTGGCACGTCGCCGCGGACTTCCGGTACGCGCTCCCGACGCTCGCGTACTCGTCGCTCTACACCACCTGGACCCGCCAGAACCACGCGCATCGACTCGGCCGGTACCGCTACGCGCTCGCGCGCGGACTGGACACACGATCGCTGCCGGACGGCCGCTACCGCGTCGTCGTGCTCGTCCGCGACACGCGGGGCAACGAGCGCATCGCGCACCGCGACCTGACCGTCGCGAACGGCGTATGAGCGCGCGCCGGCAAGTCGCAGGCGCTCTTCGGCCGCGGCGTGCTCGCGCATCCCGAGGCCAACGTCGTCGGCGACACGGGCGCGGACAAGACGCTGTACATGTGGGCGTTCGCCTGGTGGCCGCACGCGCTGCGCGCCGGCCACAACCCGCTCGACGTCAACGTCACGTGGATGCCGCACGGCTTCGACTTCGGCCTCGGAACGGCGGGCGGCGGGCTCGTCCCGCTCGCGTGGCCACTGACGTGGGCCGGCGGGACGGTGCTCGCGTACAACAGCTTGCGCTACTCGCACCCGCGCTCGCGGCGACGACGTGTGGGTGCCGAAAATTCGGATTCGAGTGGTCGGGCCTGGTGGGCTTCGGGGGAGGGCCGCGAAGGCAGGCGCGTAGATCGCCTCGCCATCTCGGCGGCGTCTTCTATTCGCGCGGACCTGCGCGGGCGTGACTGCGTGAAGCGGCCCCTTCGTGGAACCTTGCTTCTTGGCGAGTTTGGTTAGCCGGCGAGGTCGTATTCGTGGATTAGCCCGCCGAGCAGGTCGCGGCGCCGGACGCGATCGAGTTCGATCACGTCTGCGATCAGCCCCTCGTCGCTCGCCATCGGCGTGGCGCGCGGTGGCCGCTGCCTGAGTGAGCGGTGTGGTGGGTGCTCGTTGTAATGCGCGACGTATGCGGCTAGGACGTGCTGGAGTTGACGGCGGCCAAGAATGAGGAGTCGGTCAAGGCATTCGCGTCGCACGGTTCCGACCCAGCGCTCGGCGTGCGCCCGTGCTTTCGGCGCCCGCACCGGCGCTTTGATCACCCGGATCCCTTCGCAGCGGAAGACCTCGTCGAACTCGCGCGTGAACTTGCTATCGCGGTCACGGATAAGAAACAGCGGCCGGACATCCTCGTCGTCGAGCTGCATCAGCAGGTTGCGGGCCTGCTGAGTCACCCAGGACCCGTCCGGGTTGGTCGTGATCCCGGCAAGACGGACGCGTCGGGTCGCCAGCTCGATGAAGAACAAGACGTAGAACCGTTTGAAGAAGAGCGTGTCGACGGTGAGGAAGTCGCACTCCACGATGCTCGCCGCCTGTCGACGCAAAAACTCAGCCCAGCTCTGCTTCAGCCGCTTCGGGGCCGGCTCGATCCCCGCCTCCCGAAGGATCCTCCAGACCGTGCTTGCCGCGAGCGTGACGCCGAGCCCGACCAGCTCACCCTGGATCCGCCGGTAGCCCCACGCCGGGTTCTCCCGCGCGAGCCGCACGACCAGCTCGCGGACCGCCGAAGCGGTCGCGGGCCGACCGCGACGGCGATGCGGATACGTCCACCGGCGGGCGACCAGCTCGCGATGCCAGCGCAGGAGCGTCGCCGGCGTCACGAGCGCCGATCTCCGCCACGCCTGGCGCGGCAGCACTCGGCTCAACGCCGCTAGCAGCGCCCGGTCAGCAGGCGTCAGCGTGGGTCGGGTGACCTGCCGCTCGAGCACCCGCAGCTGATGCCGCAGCAGCAGGATCTCGATCTCCTTCTCACGCTCCTAGCGGAAGCGCAGCACGGCAAGCTCGA
>JABFWJ010000325.1 GCA_013362295.1 Thermoleophilia bacterium | reverse complement strand
CGGTTCCCGCGGCCTGCTCGGCCCGGAACATGTCGCCCGTCGAGATGTGCGGGATTCCGTACTCCGAGGAGATGCGCTTGGCCTGCGTCCCCTTCCCGGCTCCCTGCGGACCGAGAACGAGCAGGTTCAACGCAAGAAGCCTTCGTAGGAGCGCATCATCATCTGCGACTCCATCTGCCGCATGGTGTCGAGCGCGACACCGACGACGATCAGCACCGAGGTGCCGCCGAGGGCGCGTCCGGTCGCCTGCGAGAAGCCGAACTGCTGGATGAAGATCGAGGGCGCCACCGCGACGACCGCGAGGAAGAGCGAGCCGGGCAGCGTCAACCGCGTCAACACCCGGTCGAGGTACTGCGCGGTCGGCGGGCCCGGACGGATGCCGGGGATGTAGCCGCCGTTCTTGCGCAGGTTGTCGGCCTGGTCGACGGGGTTGAACTGGACCGCGGTGTAGAAGTACGTGAAGACGATGATCAGCACGGCCTCGACGCCGAGGTAGGCCCAGGACGACGGGCCGAAGTACTGGTTGATGAAGGACTGGGTGTTCGGCGCGAACGAGCCGACCGTCTGCGGGAGCGCGAGCAGCGCGGCCGCGAAGATGACCGGGATCACGCCCGCCATGTTCACGCGCAGCGGCATGTAGGTCGAGCCGCCGGCCGTCTGGCGGCGCCCGACCATCCGCTTCGCGTACTGGATCGGGATCCGGCGCTGGCCCTCCTGCACGAACACGACGGAGACGATCACGCCGAGCGCGACGAGCGGGAAGAAGAGCTTCTCGATCGGGCCGCCGTTCAGCCAAGCGTTGATCCCCTGCGGCGCCGAGGTGAGGATCGAGGCGAAGATCAGCAGCGAGATGCCGTTGCCGATGCCGCGCTTGGTGATCAGCTCGCCCATGTACATGAGGAGCGTCGTGCCGGCCGTCAGCGTGACGACGATCAGCACGAGGCGGCCGGGGTTTGCCGGCAGCGCACCCTGCTGATGGAAGAGGTACGCATAGCCGGAGGCCTGCGCGGCGGCGAGCGCGACGGTCAGGTAGCGCGTGTACTGGTTGATCTTCGCGTAGCCGGACTCGCCCTCCTTCTGGAGCTGCTCGAGCGTCGGCACGACGACCGTCATCAGCTGCAGGATGATCGAGGCCGTGACGTACGGCATGATCCCGAGCGCGAAGATCGAGAACCGCGAGAGCGCGGAGCCCGAGAAGAGGTTGAGCAGGCCGAGCAGCGAGCCGCCGCGGCCGTTGAAGAAGTTCTGGATCTCGGCGGAGTCGACGCCGGGCGCCGGCATCCACGCGCCGAGGCGGTAGACGGCCAGGATGACGGCCGTGAACAGGAGCCGCCGCCGCAGCTCCGGGACCCGCCACGCGTTGGCGAGCCAGGAGAACACGGGCTAGGCCTCGCCTTCCGTCTGCCGGGGCGCCGTCTCCTTCGGGGCGCGACCCTCGGGCCGGCGCTTCAGGTTCTTCGGCTTGCGCGGCTTCGGCTCCCTGAGGAGCGTCAGCGTGCCGCCTGCGGCTTCGACCTTCTCGCGCGCGGTCGCCGAGGCGCCGTGCACGGTGACGCTGAGCGTCTTCGTCAGCTCGCCGTTCCCGAGCAGCTTCACGTCCTTGCGGATCGAGCGGATCAGCCCCTTCGCCTTCAGCGACTCGGGCGTCACCTCCTCGCCCGCGTCGAAGCGGGCCTCGAGGTCGCGCAGGTTGACCGGCTGCGTATACGTCCGGAACGGGCCGATCGGCATCGCATCGGC
Source organism: Thermoleophilia bacterium (assembly GCA_013362295.1). Lineage (GTDB taxonomy): Bacteria > Actinomycetota > Thermoleophilia > Gaiellales > Gaiellaceae > PALSA-600. Next base: position 2,995 of record JABFWJ010000325.1, on the reverse strand, counting down.
GGAGGTGTTGCCGCGCAGCTTGGCGGTGCGCATATACAGCGGCATCTGGCCGCCCTCGAAGCCGGCGCGCATCGCGTGCGATCCCGCGCGCGCCTTCTGGCCCTTGATCCCGCGGCCGGAGTAACGGCCCTTGCCCGAGCCGAGGCCGCGACCGACACGCTTGCGGTCCCGGCGCGCCTGGGCCGGCTTGAGGTTCGACAGGTTCAGGTCACCGGCCATCAGCTGGTCTCCTCGACGTCCACGAGATGTCGCACCTTGCGCAGCATGCCCTTCAGCACCGGGGAGTCGTCGATCTCGTTCGTCTTGCCGATCCGGCCGAGGCCGAGCGCGCGCAGCGTGCCGCGGTGCCGTTCGGACTGGCCGATCTGGCTACGAACCTGCGTCAGCCTCAGCTTCGCCATCGCTCGCCGTCACCTCCTCGGCAACGATCGTCGGCTCCTCCGACGCGACGGGCAGCTCAGCGGTCTCCGTCGCCTCGGCGGGCTCCGTTGTCTCTGCAGTTTCCTCGGCCTCCTCGGGCCGGCGGTACGGCAGGACGTCCGTGATCTGCTTGCCGCGCGCCTTGGCGACCTCCTCCGGGCGCCGCAGCTGGCGGAGGGCCTGCTCGGCAGCCTTCAGCATGTTGATCGGGTTCGTCGTGCCGAGCGACTTCGCGAGCACGTCGCGAATGCCGCCGAGCTCGAGCACCGCGCGCACCCCGCCGCCGGCGATCACGCCGGTACCGGGCGAGGCCGGGCGCAGCAGCACGCGCGCGGCGTCGAACCGGCCGAGCGACTCGTGCGTGATCGTGTGGCCGTGCTTCGGCACGGTGAAGAGGTTCTTCCGCGCGTCGTCGACTGCCTTGGAGATCGCGAGCGGAACCTCGCGCGCCTTGCCGTAGCCGACGCCGACACGGTCGACCTCGTCGCCCACGACGACGAGCGCCGTGAACGAGAACCGGCGACCGCCCTTGACGACCTTCGCGACGCGGTTGATCTCGACCACGCGCTCCTTGAGCTCTCTGCTCTCCTGAACGTCGATGGCCATCTAGAAGCTCAACCCTCCTTCGCGGGCGCTCTCCGCGAGCGCCTTGACGCGTCCGTGGTACAGGTATCCGCCGCGGTCGAAGACGATGCCCTCGACGCCGGCCTGCTTGGCCGCCGCGGCGAGCCGCTTGCCGACCTCGGCAGCCTGCTCGGTCTTGTCGCCCTTGAACGACGCGGGCAATTCCTTCCACGATGCGGCCGCGAGCGTGCGGCCCGCCTCGTCGTCGACGAGCTGCGCGAAGATGCCGCGATTCGAGCGGAAGACGAGCAGGCGCGGGCGCTCCGCGGTGCCGCGGATCTTGCCGCGCACGCGGCGATGGCGGCGCAGGCGCGCGTCGCGAACCGACAGACGGCTCATGCGCGCTTCCCGACCTTCCGGCGAACGTACTCGCCCTCGTAGCGGATTCCCTTGCCCTTATACGGCTCGGGCGGGCGCACCTTGCGGATCTCGGCTGCGGTCTGGCCGACGATCTGCTTGTCGATGCCGCGGACGATCACCTGCGTCGGCACCGGCACCTCGAACGACACGCCCTCGCGCGGCTTGATCCTCACCGGGTGCGAGTAGCCGACCTGCAGCTCCAGGTCGGAGCCCTGGAGTGTCGCGCGATACCCGACGCCCTGGATCTCGAGGCGCTTCTCGAAGCCCTGCGTCACGCCCTCGACCATGTTCGCGATCAGCGTGCGCGTCAGACCGTGCAGCGCGCGATCCTCGCCGCGCTCGGTCGGCCGCGTGATCGTGACCGTCCCGTCCTCCTGCGCGACCTTCATGCGCGCGGGGACCTCCTGGCGCAGCTCGCCCTTCGGCCCGGACACGGTGACGCGTCCGGGGTCGATCGAGACGATCACGCCGGCAGGCACTTCAATTGGGCGTTTTCCGATGCGGGACATGTGTGGTTACCAGACGTAGCAGATGACTTCGCCGCCGATGCCCTCGGCCTCGGCGGTGCGGCTCGTGATCACGCCGCGAGAGGTGGACATGATCGCGATGCCCATGCCGCCGAGCACCCGCTGGCGCCGGTCCTTCCCGGCGTAGATGCGGCGGCCCGGCTTGGACACGCGCTTGAGACCGCTGAGCACGCGCTCGCGGCCGCGTCCGTACTTGAGCTCCACGACGAGAGTCGGGTGCGCGCCGGCGTCCGAGACGTGGTAGTCGCGGATGTACCCCTCCTCCTTGAGGATGCGCGCAATCTCGACCTTCAGCTTCGAGTTCGGCATCTCGGCGCGGTCGTGCAGCGCCTTGTTGGCGTTGCGGATGCGCGTGAGCATGTCGGCGACGGGATCGGTGAGCACGGTTGCCTCCTACCAGGAGCTCTTGGTCATGCCGGGGATGACGCCCTCGTGGGCGAGCTCCCGCAGGCAGATCCGGCAGAGCCCGAACTTCTTGAAGACGGCACGCGGCCGTCCGCAGCGATTGCAGCGCGTGTAGTTGCGCACCTTGAACTTCGCGGGCCTCGAGGCCTTCACGATCAGCGACTTCTTGGCCATTACCTGTTACCTCCGTCCGCCGCGAACGGCATGCCGAGCGCGGTCAGGAGCGCGCGGGCCTGGTCGTCGTCCTTGGCGGTCGTCGTGATCGCGACGTCGAGGCCGCGGATCTGGTTGATGCTGTCGTAGTCGATCTCCGGGAAGATGATCTGCTCGCGCACGCCGAGCGAATAGTTGCCGCGCCCGTCGAACGAGTCGGGGTTGAGCCCGCGGAAGTCACGGATTCGGGGCAGTGCGATCGAGATCAACCGGTCGAGGAACTCCCACATCCGGTCGCCACGCAGCGTGACCTTGACGCCGATCGGCATCCCTTCGCGGATCTTGAACTGGGCGATCGACTTGCGGGCGCGGCGCACCTGAGCGCGCTGCCCGGCGATAATCGTCAGCTCGTCGAGCGCGGCGTCGATCTGCTTCGCGTCGGTCTTGCCCTCGCCGACGCCCATGTTGAGCGTGATCTTCTCGACCGTCGGCGACTGCATGATCGA
>JABFWJ010000207.1 GCA_013362295.1 Thermoleophilia bacterium | reverse complement strand
CGGAAACCGCCGCAGACCCCGACGAGCTGCCCGTTCCGCGGGAGCTCGAGACGGCGCGGCGCGGCCACGAGCGCATCCTCGTCGTCGACGACGAGAAGATCGTGCGCGAGCTGCTCGCGCGCATGCTCCGCGACCAGGGCTACGACGTCCACGTCGCCGGCTCGGCCCGCGCCGCGCGCGCGCTCGGCGGCCCGTGGGACCTCCTGCTCACGGACGTGGTCATGCCCGAGGGCGACGGTGTGAAGCTGTCGAAGCAGATCGAGGCACGTCACGTGATGTTCATCTCCGGCTACGACCAGGAGGCGCTCGTCGATCCCGACGCGACGTTCCTGCAGAAGCCGTTCAGTCGCGACGACCTCGCGCGCGCGGTGCGCAGGCTCTTCGACGACGAGCGCACGCCCGCCGGGTCGAGCCTCTAACGTCGTTCAGGGCGCCTTCAGGTCTCGCCGCCGGGCTTCGTTGCCCGCAGGTCCGGCCTATAGGCTTCGCGCGATGCTCGCACCCGGCATCCCAACCGACCTCGGGCGGTTCGCGATCGGCTTCGATCAGCGTGATCGCGCGCGCGTGCACGCGCTCTGGGAGCGGATCTTCGACTCGAACCAGTGGTCGGAGGGCGAGCTGACCCGGGAGTTCGAGTCCGCGTGGGGCGGCTGGACCGGGCTCGAAGCCGTGGCGTTCAACGGCTGGACGGGAGCTGCGCTCGCCGCGCTCGAATGGGTCGGGGTCCGCGGCGAGACGGTGCTGTGCCCGTCGAACACATTCATGGCGACGCCGCTCACGGCGATGACCGCCGGTGCGCACGTCGAGTTCGTGGACTGCAACCGCGAGGATCTCTGCATGTCCTTCGACGACCTCGAGCGCAAGGTGCACGAGCACAAGCCGAAGGCGGTGTTCCTCGTCCACATTGGCGGCCATCTCGCGTTCGACGTCCAGCGGATCGCAGAGCTCTGCCGCAGCGAGGACATCGTCCTGCTCGAGGACTGCGCCCACGCGCACGGCGCCGAGTGGAACGGCCGCCGTCCCGGGTCCTTCGGCGACGTCGGGATCTGGTCCTTCGCCCCGACGAAGACCGTCTCGACGGGGGAGGGCGGGATGCTCGTCTCGCGGCACTCGGAGGCCATCGACTTCGCGCGCTCGTTCCGCAACTACGGCAAGCCCGATTACGCCGTCCACGGCCTGAACTTCCGGATCAACGAGTTCACCGCCGCCCTCGGCATCGTGCAGGTCGACCGCCTCGACGAGATCGTCGCGTGGAAGAACGAGGCCGCCCGCGTCCATCTCGACACGCTGTACGGCTCACGCCTGCAACTGCCCGACGGGATGATCTCGGGCCTGTACAAGTACATCGTCTTCGAGCCGATCGAACGGTCAACCGGCAAGGTCTACGACGAGCCGTGCCACCGCATCCTCGGTCACCACGTCGACCTCCCGAACGCCGACTGGGTCGCCGAGAACCACTGGTGCGTGCCGATCTACTACCGCCCCGAAGAGCAATGAAGGTCCTGATCACCGGCGGTGCGGGGTTCATCGGCTCGCACGTCGTCGACAAGCTGCTCGAGGCGGGCCACGACCCGCGCATCCTCGACCTCGTCCCGTCGCCGCATCACAACCAGGTGGACACGATTCTCGGAGACCTCTGCGACCCGGAGGTGACCCGCGCGGCGCTCGAGGGCTGCGACGTCGTCGTGCACCTCGCGGCCGTCGCCGACGTCGACGAGGTCGCGAAGGATCCGGCGCATACCGACACCGTCAACACACGCGGCACGCACGTGCTCCTGGAAGCCGCGCGCGAGGCGCGCACCCGGCGCTTCGTCTACGCGAGCACCATCTGGGTCTACGGCGACGCGTCCGGGCCGGAGGCGGTCGACGAGGACACGCCGCTCGGCCTGCCCAAGCACTTCTACACCGCGACGAAGATCGCGGGGGAGATGTACACCGCGTCGTACGGCGAGCTGTACGACCTCGAGTGGACGATCCTCCGCTTCGGGATCCCGTACGGGCCGCGCGCGCGCCCGAGCGCCGTCGTGCCGGCGTTCACCGCCAAGGCGCTCGAGGGCCAGCCGCTCACGATCGCCGGCGACGGGACGCAGTCGCGCCGCTTCGTCTACGTCGAGGACCTCGCCGAAGGCGTCGTCGCCTCGCTCGTCCCGGAGGCCGCGAACCGGGTCTACAACCTCGTGGGTCACGAGAACACCAGCGTGCGTGCGATCGCGCGCGCGGTGCGCGACGTCGTGGGCGAGGTCCCCATCCGGCACCTCGAAGGCCGCCCCGGCGACCTGCGGGGCGGGAACATCTCCGGCGAGCGGGCAGCCGCCGAGCTGGGCTGGGAGCCGCGGACGACCTTCGTGGAGGGAGTCCGCCGCTACGTGGAATGGGTGACCCGTGACGCGGAGGCACCGAGGGTGGCGACCGCGTCGAGCACGGACGGCAGCGCCGCGGTCGTCCTGCGCCAGGAATCGTCCGAGCTGTAGGCATCCGAGTCGTGCAGCAGCACGACGTCGCCCGGCTCGAGGTTCCGCGTCGCTCGGCGTGCGATCGACTGCGGCGTCGCGCGCCGCTCCCAGTCCCGCCCCCAGCGCGACCAGAGGAGCGGCCGCCAGCCGCGGGTGCGGACGTGGGCGAGCGCACCCGAGCTGAAGACGCCGTACGGCGGCCGGTAGAGCGCCGGGGCGACGCCGGTCGCGTCGACGATCGCGGCGACGGCCCGGTCGAGGTCGTCCGCGAGCTCGGCCACGCGCCTGCGCAGCAGCAGCGTGTGCCGGTGGCCGTGGACGGCAACCTCGTGCCCGGCGTCGACGATCTCGCCTGCAAGGGCCGGCAGGCGCACCACCTGCTCCCCAACGAGGAAGAACGTCGCCGACGCGCCGCCGCGGGCAAGCGCCTCGAGCACCGCCGGCGTCCCCTGGGCGTGCGGTCCGTCGTCGAACGTGAGCGCGACTCGGTCGTCGCTGTCGAGGCGGCAGTCGATGCCGTACGCGGCCGCGAGGCGAGGCACGTGCGCGGCGAGCGCCGGAACGAACCAGTCCCCCCTCACACGACGAGCGAGAGCACGAGCGACGCCGCCGACGGCAGCGAGCCGAGCGCCAGCCCCGGCGCCGGTCGCGACGCCAGCGCCGCACGCAGCGCACGGTCGAGCTCCCGCGGGCCGGCGACGACCTCGGCGATCCCGTAGCGGCGGAATGCGGCGTTGTTCGCGCGAATGTGGCCCCGGCCCCAGCCGTAGGAGATCGTCGGGCAGCCGCGGACGTACGCCTCGAGCACCGTCAGGCCGCCGGTCGAGTGCACGAGCGCATCGGCCGCGGCGAGCCATTCGCTCATCTGCTCGGTGAACCCGACAAGCCGGACGCGCTCCCCGGCGTAGCGCTCCGCAAGCCGGGCGCGCAGGTCCTCGTTGCGTCCGCAGAGACACGCGACGACCTCGACGTCCTCGACCGCGAGGGCGGTCTCGATCGCGCCCTCGAGATCGCCGACGCCCCAGCCGCCGCCCGATACGAGGACGATCTTGCCGGCACGCGGCAACGAGAGCGCGGCGCGGGCCTCGGCGGGATCGCAGGGCCGCGAGAACTCGGGTCGCGTCAACCCGTGCACGGCCTGCACGTCGGTCTCGCGTCCGGCGACCCGGCGCACCTCTTCCTCCGACTCGGGGTGGGTAAGCAGGTGGAGGTCGACGCCGGGCGCGGCCCAGTAGTGCATGGCGGCGAGGTCGGTGATGCCCGCGACGACAGGGACGTCGAGCTTGCCCTTGCGACGCAACCCGCCGAGCACTTCGGTCGTCATGGGATAGACGGAGACGATCACGTCCGGCTGGACGCGCTGGATCAGCCCGAGCACACCGCGCGAGCCGAGTCCGCGCACGAGCCTCTGCGTGAGGCGCCGCGTCGGACCGAGCGCGACGAAGAGCCAGAACGCGGCGTCCCAGAGCCACCGGAAGCGAAAGAACACGACACCGGGCGCGCGCTCGTTCAGGAGGACGAAGGGCCTGCCCATCACCCGCAGGCCGTCCTCGGTCACGACGTCGACTCCGGGCGCCTCGGAGCGAAGCTGGTCGGCCAGCGTGCGCGCGGGGAGGTCGTGCCCCTCGCCGACGCTCGCGGTCAGGATCAGGACGCGCGTCACGCGCCCGAGCGTACTACCAGAGGGTTGATGTGGAACTGCGTGCCCGCGGGGATGGCTCAGACCAAGCAGCTCGCCCGGGGCGGGCGCAGGACATAGCTGGGTCTACGTTCAAGCCCGACCCCGCCGTTGAAATGCGCGGCGAGATGCGCCGCGTCTGAGCCACCAGCCACGGGGGCGCGTGCGTTTCACATCAAGCCTCTGAAGAGGTGCCGGCGAGCACGGCGCGGACCTTGTCGATCAGCTGCGCCGGAGTGAACGGCTTCTGGATGAACGGGCCCTCGGCGGCCGCGTCCGTGTAGCCCGAGGTGTAGAGGATCCGCAGCCCAGGCACCTCGCAGGCGATGCGATCCGCGAGCTCGAACGCGTCCATCTCCGGCATCACGACGTCCGTGACGAGCAGGTCGATCGACTCGACGCCGCGCACGAGGTCGATCGCCGCGTTCGGCGACGCCGCCGACAGCACCGTGTAGCCCGCGCTCTCCAGCGCCAACTGGATGACGTCGCGCACGACGTCTTGATCGTCGACCACCAGCACCGTTCCGCTCATGGGAGCAAGTGTCGCCAATCCACGGCCACCGGGGGATCCCCGGAACGGGTTGCGGGGACATCACTCTCGCCGCTTCATACCTGTTTCCTACTGATGCGTCGTCTTGGCCGGCGGCCAGTGGGGCGAGATCCCGGGATCTCCGAGATCGCCGTAGGGAACGCAGTGCCCGCGCAGCAGCTCGCGATCTGCGATCAGGAGCTCGTTCACCCGCCGGTTCGACGGCACGGCCCGCCGCCACGCGAGCCGGTACGAGCGGCCGAGGTCGATCAGCGCCTGCGGTCGAAGCTTCCTCGGCGAGCGGAGCAGGAAGTAGCCCGGCCCCGGTCGCTCCACGACGGCCTTCGTTCGCGCGAAGACCCTGGCCGCGGCACGGTCCTCGTCCGGGAACGCCGCGTAGAAGAGCCAGATCCCGTAGCGCGGCGTCGCCGTCCCGCGCAGGAACGGGAGCGCGCGCTCGCACGAGTCGTCGTCGACGAGCAGCAGCGAGCCTTGCCGCAGCGCCACATAGCGGTCGAGCAGGTTCGCGGGGTGCCCGTAGTCGAACGACGAGAACAACGCGCCGCTCGTGCCGGTCGAGCCGAAGAGGACCGACCCGGCCGGCTGCCGTCCCGCGGCGTTCGCCACCGACTCGATGGCGATCGCCTCCGTGTGGTCGCGGTGACGCAGCGTGTAGTGCAGCTCTTGGGCGAGGAGCCAACCGACCGCGAGCGCGACGATCACGAGGCGCCAGCGGCCCGCATAGCGCGCGATCGCGAGGATGCCGGCGAGCACGAGCGTCAGGAAGGCCGGGATCGTCGGGATCATGTACCGGTCGAAGAAGAGCGCCGAATCTCCCGATGCGGGCACGACGGAGAAGAAGACGACCGGCGCGGCCACCGTCAGCGCGCAGACCGCGACGACCCGCCGTCGACGTGCGACGAGGAGCGCGACGATCCCGACCGCCGCCAGCACGGTGAAGGAGTTGACGTCGTGCGCGCCGGGCGCGACGAAGTGGCGCGCGTCCTCCCAGACCGGTTGGCCCGAGAACGTTCGGCCCCGCGCGGCGTTCGCCGAGACCCCGTAGCGGTCGCCGAGCACGTGCAGCGTGCGGACGTAGTAGGGCACGAACGTGACGCCGAACGTGGCGAGCCCGGGCCAGGCCTGCTGCAACACGGCGCGCGGGCTCCGCGGCGCGTAGACGAGCGCGACGATCAACGCCGTCCCGGCGTACAACGGCGCCGTCGGATGCACGAAGACCGAGAGCCCGAGGATCGCGCCCGTGACCCCCCACAGCCGCCGGTCGCCCTCTTCCGCGGCCTTCAGCGCGAGCACGGTCGCCCACATCAGCCACGCGAACAGCAGCGTGTGCGGGCGGCCGAACGTCGCGTAGAGGACGGGGATCGGCGACGCGGCCGTCAGCAGCACGACGCCGGAGGACGCCTCGTCGCCGGCGAGCCGGCGGACGAGGAGCGCGACCGCGGGCAGGGCGAGGCAGATGAAGACGAGCGAGGGGATGCGCAGCGATCCCACGCTCGGCCACCAGCCGAGCAGGACGTGCTCGAGCCAGAAGTGCAGCGGCCCGCCGCCGCGCTTCGTCGAGACGATGTCGAAGATGTGGGCGAACGAGAAGTCGCTGACGCGGATCGTCAGCTCCTCGTCGACGTTCAGCGGCGTCCACCACACGAGCGGCAGCGCGAGCCAGAGGAGCAGAACCGCCGCTGCCGCCGTCGTCAGCGGCAGCAGCGCCCGTCTACTCAGATGGAGAGGCAGCGAGAGCCTGTGTGTCCGGCGTCTCTGGAGCTGTGCGGTACGGATGCTCATCGGGCACATGGGTCTCGTGGTAGACGCTCTCGACGTTGACCGCCCAGATGTCGTGGTCCGCGCCGGCGATCAGATTGTCGACGGCGCGCATCGCCGTGAGCATCGAATGGTCCGAGTTGTTGTAGCGGTGCAGGCCGTTCCGTCCGACCTGCTGGAGGTTCTCGATCCCGTCGAGCCAACCGCGGATCACCTGCACGCGGGCGGCGTAGTCCGCGTCGTAGATCGGGTACGCCTTCGGCACGCGGATCGCGAACCCGCGCTCGACCTTCGCACGGTCGGCGAGGCCGAGCTGCTCCAGCTCCCGGGCGGCGAGCGCGACGAGTGCGTCGTCGTCCATCGTCCAGAGCTCGCCGCCCGCGAAGCAGAAGTATTCGAGGCCGACACATGCCTTGTCGGGATCCGGGACCATCCACGGCGACCACGAGCGGTAGTTCTGGATGCGGCCGACGCGCACGCCGGGCTCGTGGATGTAGATCCAGTTGTCGGGGAACAAGTCCCTGCCGTCGACGACGAGCGCGACGGTGAGGAAGTCGCGGTAGCGGAGGCCGCGCGCGGCCTCGAGCACCTCCCGCGGTGGCGCCGGCCGCACCATCTCGACCACCTCGCGCAGCGGCAGCGAGGAGATGACGGCGTCCGGCAGCGTGTACGACTCGCCGCCCGCCTCGACCTCGACGACGCGGCCGCCCGCGAGCTCGAGCCGCGAGACCGGCATTTCGAGGCGCACCTCGCCGCCCTGCTCCTGGATCGCGTGCGTCATCGCGTCCCACATCTGGCCGGGCCCGAAGCGCGGGTAATTGAACTCGGAGATCAGGCTCTTGACCTTGTTCCCCTTGTTGCCGAAGAACGCGGCCTTCGCCGCGGAGAAGAACGAGAGGCCCTTGATCCGCTGCGCGGCCCACTCGGCGCGGATCTCGGACGGCGGCACGCCCCAGACCTTCTCGTTGTACGACTTGAAGAAGAGCTCGTAGAGCCGGCGGCCGAACCGATTCGTCACCCAGTCCTCGAGCGAGTCGTCGACCTTGTCGCGCTTCGCCGCGGCGCGCAGGTAGGACGCCATGCAGCGCGCGAGCTCGAGGGCGCCGAGCTTCCTGATCACGTCCGGGCCGCGGAGCGGATAGTCGAGGTAGCGCTTGTTCCAGTAGATGCGCGACATGCGCGGCCGGCGCAGGAACTCGTCGCCGAGGATCTCGTGCCACAGCGTGTCGACCTCGGTCACCTTCGTGAAGAAGCGGTGGCCGCCGAGATCGAAGCGGTAGCCGTCGTGCTCGACGGTCTTCGCGAGCCCGCCGACCTGGCTTTCGGCCTCGAAGACGACGACGTCGCGCCCGGCCTTCCCGAGGAGGTAGCCCGCGGTCAGGCCTGCCGGGCCGCCGCCGAGCACGAGCGTGGTCTGGGGGATCTCGTTCTCCATGCGCCGCCGGCCAGGTGCGACTCTAGATGATTCAGGTTCGCGGCTGAGAACCGAACGGCTCGAATCTGGTTCGCTTCGCGAAGCAGGTTCGGGGTGATCGTCGAACCTGATTCGGCGCAGCCGAATCAGATTCGCGCCTTTCGGAGCTCAGCGCACCTTGCGATAGACGAAGGCCTGCAGCGGCTTGAAGTAGTTCGTGCGGGCGGCGATCTCGTCGGTCGAGATGTGCGCGACGAGCTGCAGGCGGCGGTCGCGCTGCAGCAGCCACGTCCACGCCTGCGACTTCTGCCACACAAGCTTCGTCCACTTTGCCCGCCAGGCGCGGTAGTCCCGGAAGACCGGCGAGACGACGATGAACTCGCGGCCGCGCGGCACCGTCGCGAGCAGCGCGTCGAGAGTCGCCTTCGCGCGTGCGTCGCGGAGCCGCACGACTGCGTCGCGCCAGTCGAACACCTGCGCGTCGCGCACCGGCCCGAGCGTCGTCGCCCACCGGCTCCCCGGCCCGAGGTAGTAGCGCAGCACGGGAACCTGTTCCGGGTGCGTCGAGACGATCAGCTCACCGGGATGGACGTACGGTACGAGGGCGGCGGTGATCTGGCGTGCGTTCTCCTTGTCGTTGCGCACGGTGTAGTAGCCCCAGATGAACAGCACGGCGACAAGCGCCACGAGCCCGAGCCGCTGCGCTCGCACGAGGCCACGCGCGGCGAGCAGCAGCGCGGGGCCGAGCACGACGGCGAAGTAACGGGCCGTCCACGCGGGCGACAGTTGTGAGGAGACGAACGCCGCGGCGATCGTCACGGTCCCGAGGAGCGCGAGCGCGAGCACGACACGGCGCTCGGCGTCGCCGCGGTTGCGCACGACCGCCGCGAGTGCCGCGCCGCCGACGAGCGCGAGCGCGAAGTACGGCGCCTCACCGCCGAGGACCGACATCGGCGCCATCACCAGGTCACGCAGACTCGGCGACGTCGACCACGGCGCGCCTGTATGCCTCGCCTGGGAGAGCAGCGTCGGCACCCACGGCGCGTAGAGCACCGCGACGCCCAACGCGACGAGCCCGAACAGCCGCAGCCGCTCGCGCGCGAGCACGAGCGTCGTCAGAGCGAGTGCGATACAGACGAAGAGCCCCCAGTTGTGCGAATAGAGGAGCAGGGCGACGGACGGCACGAGCACCGCCGCCCACAGGCGGCGGCCGCGGAGCACGCCCTGCACGTAGGCGTACGCGATCACGAGCGAGAGGAATGCCTCGAGCTCGTACATGCGCGTCTCCTGCGCGTAGTAGGTGAGGAACGGATCGACGGTGGCGAGGAGTGCGCAGACGAAACCGGTCGTCCGGTCGAAGAGGGAGCGCGCGGTCGCGTACGCGAGGGGGATGCACGCGAGCCCGAACATGAGCGAGAGCGCGTGCGTCGCGCGCTCGGTGTCGCCGAACAGGCGGATCCAGAGCCCGAGCAGCATGTAGTACGCGGGCGGCGAGCCGTCCTGCCGCAGGAGCGACGGGATCGACGACCAGTGGTGGTGCGCGAGCCCGACCGAGATGCCCTCGTCGATCCAGAAGCCGGCACCCAGCTGGCGCGTGCGGATGAACAACGAGAGCGCGACGAGCGCGCCGAGCGCGACGGGTGTCGCCCAGCGGGACTCGATCGCGCCCTGCAGCAGGCCGGCGCGGGGCCTGCGCGCTACCTCGACGCTCGCCAAAGCGGACTGAACGTACCAGCGATACTGGCGGCGAGTCGAACCTGAACGTCGAACCGCGCGAGACCGTGGAGCTCTACGCCGAGCTGCTCCGGCGCTCGGCCTGGAGCGACGCCACGGTCCGGGTGCCGCGGTGCGTGTAGACGATGTCGACGGTGTCGTTCTTCCGGTACGTCCCCGCGACGCCGAGGAAGAGGCTGAGCCACCGCCAGAAGCCGAGCCTTCCCTCGTGCGCGAGCTCGTCGCGGAAGACCAGCGTTCGCCCGAGCTGGTCGTAGTCGACACCGCGCTCTTGCGGAACGCCGTTCACGAACACCTCGAACGGGCCTTCGACGTGCGCGGGCAGCTCAACCTGACTCCTCGATTCCACGCTCTATACGATGCCACCCGGCGTGCGCCGATTCGCCCTTGCCACCCTCGTCACAACCGCTGCCGGTCTCTCGACGACGGTTGCCGCCTCTGCGGGCAACGGTGGTTTTCTCCCTGGGGAGGCACATTCGCCGAACGGTCATCGCGTCCATCACGCGTTCATCTTCGTCTCGATCTTCACCGGCTTCATCCTGCTCGGCGTCGAGGCGGCGCTCGTCATCTTCGTCGTCAAGTACCGCCGCGGCCGACGTGCGCGCACAGCCGAAGGGCCGCAGATCCACGGCTCGACCAAGCTCGAGATCATCTGGACGGTCGTGCCGGTCGTCTTCCTCGCGGCGATCGGGAGCTTCGTCTTCTACCTGCTGCCGGGAATCGCCGATGCGCCGAAGGCCGCGGCCGCCGACCAGACGCGGATCCACATCTCGGGCCGGCAGTTCTACTGGCAGTTCACGTATCCGAACGGCGCCGTGTCGATCAACAACCTCGTCGCGCCCGCGAACCAGGTCGTGCACGAGGACATCACCGCACCGACGTGGGACGTGATCCATTCGTGGTGGGTGCCCGACTTCGGCGGAAAGTACGACGCGATCCCCGGCAACGTGAACAAGACGTGGTTCAAGGCGCACGCCGGGACGTACAAGGCGCAGTGCTACGAGCTGTGCGGTGTCCAGCACGCCGCGATGAGCGCGACGGTGACCGTCGTGCCCCGACCGCAGTACGACTCGTTCATCTCCAAGCGGGCGCAGGGCGGTGCGGCGCTCGGGCGGGAGGAGTTCGAAGGCGTGTGCATGAAGTGCCACCGGATCGGCAGCAAGTACATCGGCCCGGACCTGAAGGGCAATCCGCTGCTCGCCGACCGCCGGGGCATCGAGCAGCTGCTGCGCCGCGGACAGGGCCAGATGCCCTCGGTGGGCCGTGACTGGTCGGGCACGCAGATCGACGCGCTGATCGCCTACACGAAGCAATTCGCGGGCAGCGGAGGCGGGAGCTGATGGCCGTCAACGTCGAGGCGGTCTCCCCGTACCGCGCCGACTGGCGCCGTGGGCGGGTGACGGCGTGGCTCACGACCGTCGACCACAAGCGGATCGGCCTGCTCTACATCTGGACGGCGCTCGTCTTCTTCGGGATCGGGGGCCTGCTCGCACTGTTGATTCGCACGCAGCTCGCGACGCCGGCGGAGCACGTCCTGACGAAGAACGCCTACAACCAGGTCGTCACGATGCACGGCACGACGATGATCTTCCTCGTCATCGTCCCGATCCTCGCCGGGTTCGGCAACTACCTCGTGCCGTTGATGATCGGCGCGCGCGACATGGCGTTCCCGCGCCTGAACGCGCTGTCGTACTGGCTCTATTTCCTCGGCGGCGCCGTGCTGATGCTGAGCTTCTTCGCGAAGAACGGGCCGGCGCGCGGCGGCTGGACGATGTACACGCCGCTCTCCACCCTGCACATGCCGGGGAACGGGCCCGACCTCTGGATCCTCGGCCTGCACATCCTGACGATCTCGTCGCTCGCCGGCGCGATCAACTTCGTCGTGACGACGCACAACATGCGCACGCCCGGCATGTCGTGGATGCGCCTCCCGCTCTTCTGCTGGGCGATCGTCACCTACGCGTGGCTGTTGATCATCGTGCTGCCGACGCTGTCGGCCGGGTTGACACTCATGTTGCTGGACAGGCAAGCGGGGACGCACTTCTTCGATCCGTCGCACGGCGGCGCGCCGCTCCTCTACCAGCATGTGTTCTGGTTCTTCGGGCACCCCGAGGTCTACATCATGGTGCTGCCGGCGATGGGGATGATCTCGGAGATCCTCCCGGTGTTCGCGCGCAAGCCAATCTTCGGCTACAAGGCGGTCGCCTTCTCGACCGCGGGGATCGCGTTCTACTCGCTGCTCGTGTGGGCGCACCACATGTTCGCCGTCGGCCTGCCGGTCGGCCTCGACATCTTCTTCATGATCAGCTCGATGATCATCGCGATCCCGACGGGCGTGAAGATCTTCAACTGGCTCGCGACGATCTGGCGCGGCAGCATCTCGTTCGACACGCCGATGCTGTGGGCGCTCGGCTTCATCGCCGTGTTCACGATCGGCGGCATCTCGGGGATCTTCCTCGCGGCCTTCCCGATCGACTGGGCGGTCACCGACACGTACTTCGTCGTCGCGCACCTGCACTACGTCCTGTTCGGCGGCTCGATGTTCGGGATCTTTGCCGGCCTCTACTACTGGTGGCCCAAGATGTTCGGCCGCGTCCTCGACGAGACGCTCGGCAAGTGGCACTTCTGGCTGACGTTCGTCGGCTTCAACCTGACGTTCTTCCCGCAGCACATGCTGGGGATGCTCGGGATGCCGCGCCGCGTCTACACCTACCACGAGGGCGGCCTGTGGGAGGGCTACAACCTCGTGTCGACGATAGGCTCGTACCTGATGGGGCTCGCAATGCTGGTGTTCCTCGTCAACATCGTGAAGACGTCGCGCTCGGGACCGCGCGCAGGGAACGACCCGTGGCTCGCCGACACGCTCGAGTGGTACACGACCTCGCCGCCCCCGGCCTGGAACTTCGACAAGGTCCCCTACGTGACGTCGGCGCGGCCGTTGCGCGACCTGCGCCGGCGGCTCGCGGAGACACGGGGGTTCTGATGGGCGCGTGGGCCAGGCTGACGGCGATCGCGGCGGTCCTCGGAACCGGGCTCGCGGTCGTCTCCGGCGCCGCAGGCTGGGATACCGCGCACCGCGTGCTGGCGGCGCTCGCCGTTCCGCCGCTCGCCGCGCTCACCGCGACGGCGTGGGTGTCGGCGCGCAGACTGCTGCCGGCCGCGCTGACGGCGCTCGTCCTCTTCGGCCTCGCGGCACTCCTCACCGGCCCGGCCCTGCACCTGACATTCGCGTCGCTCGCGCTGGCCGCCACGGTCGTCCTCGCGGCCGGCGCGTTCCGCGGGCGGACCGTGCAGGGACCGCTCCGCGATTACGTCGCGCTCACGAAGCCGCGGATCATGTCGCTGCTCCTCCTGACCGGCGCAGCGGGCGCATTCGTCGGCGCGTCGGGCGTCCCCGCGTGGGACGCGTTCACGCTCACGATCGTCGGCCTGGCGCTCGCCTGCGGCGGCGCGTCCGCGCTGAACCACTACCTCGACCGCGACATCGACAGGCTGATGGGCGCGCGGACGGCGTCGCGCCCCGTCGCGTCCGGCCGCGTTCCCGCCGAGCGCGCGCTCGAGTTCGGCCTCGCCCTGTCGGCGTTCTCGTTCGTGCTGCTCGACTCGCTCGTCAACCTGCCGACCGCGCTGCTCGCACTCGCCGGCAATCTCTTCTATGTGCTGGTTTACACGCGTTGGCTGAAGCGGTCGACGCCGCAGAACATCGTGATCGGCGGCGCGGCCGGCGCGGTGCCGCCGCTCGTCGGCTACGCGAGTGCGAACGGTCACCTCGGCTGGGCGGCGCTCGTCATGTTCGCGGTCGTGTTCGTGTGGACGCCACCGCATTTCTGGGCGCTCGCGCTGATGATCAAGGAGCACTACGCGAAGGCGGGAGTTCCGATGCTGCCCGTCGCGCGCGGCGACAAAGAGACTGCGCGGCAGATCGTCCGCTACACCCTCCTGCTCGTGGCGGTCACGCTGGCGCCCGCCGTGCTCGGCATGTTCGGACTCGTCTACGGCGCCGCGGCCGCGGTGCTCGGCGGCGTCTTCATCTGGTACGCGGTCGAGCTGCGCCGAACGCTGGAGCGCACTGCCGCAGTCCGGCTCTTCCACTACTCGCTCCTCTATCTCGCGCTGCTCTTCGTCGCGATGGCCCTCGACCCGATCCTCTGATGGCAGAGCCGCTTCCCGAGCCGACACCGCCGACGAAGCTCGTGGAGCCACCCGACATCGCGCAGCTCGAGCTCGCGCGCAGGAACATGCTGTGGGGCTGGGCGCTCTTCGGGCTCTTCCTCGTGCTCTTCGGCGGCACCGTCGGCATCGCGTTCGTCTACCTCTGGCTCGACTGAACGCCGTCTGGATCACCGAGCTCGAACCGGGGCCGCCCGGGCGGCGGCTCGCGGTCAAGGACCTCTTCGACACCGCCGGGATCCGAACGACGTACGGCTCGGCCGTCTTCGGCGAGCACGTCCCGTCCGAGAGCGCAGCCTGGGTCGCCCAGCTCGAGGGCGCAGGCTGGGTGAATGTCGGCAAGACCAACCTGCACGAATTCGCCTACGGCGCAGAACCTCCACTACGGGACCGTGCCGAACCCGGCGTTTCCCGGCCGGACGGCGGGCGGTTCGAGCGGGGGCTCGGCGGCGGCGATCGTGCTCGACGCCGCCGACGGCGCGCTCGGTACCGACACCGGCGGCTCGATCCGCATCCCCGCTGCCTGCTGCGGGATCGCGGGCTTCAAGCCGACGTACGGGCTCGTGCCGATCGACGGGGTCTTCCCGCTCGCGCCGACCTTCGACCACGCAGGGCCGCTGGCCCGCGACGTGGCCGGCTGCGTCGAGCTGCTCGGCCTCGACGTCCCGTCGGTGTCGCTCGCGGATCTCTCCCTCGCCGTCGCGTGGGCCGACCGGGCCGAGCCGCTCGTGCGCGAGCGCGTCCTCGCGGTCCCCGCCCGGCCGGTCGACTTCCCGACCGCGGAGCACGCCGCTCCCGTGTTCATGCGGGAGGTGGGCGACGTGCATCGCGAGCTGTACCCGGAGAACGCCGAGCTCTACGGCGAGAACATCCGGCCGAAGATCGAGCGATGCATCGCGCTGGGCGACGCCGAGTACGAGGCGGGTCGCCGCGCCCGAACCGAGCTCGCGGAGCGCGCCGCGGACGTCCTCGAGGGCTTCGACCTCCTGGTCACGCCGACGATGGGGTTCGTCGCGCCGCCGGCGGACGTGGTCGAGCAGGAGATCCGCGGCGCGTTCACGCTGTTCACGTTCCCGTTCAACGCGCTCGGCTGGCCCGCCCTGGCCGTGCCCGCCGGACCGGCGGAGAACGGCTTGCCTGCTTCGATCCAGGTCGTCGGGCGGCCCGGTGACGACGCGCTCGTCCTGGCGACGGGCCTCGCGATCGAAGCGGCGCTCAAGCCCTGAGCGGCTCCTGCCGAAAGAAGTACACGAATGAAGCGCCTCGCCGTCACCCTGGCGGCCTTCTTCGTGCTCGCGCCGACTGCGGCGGCGAACATCGATGCAGGGCCGACGCCGTTCCACGCCGTGACCACGGCGCCCACGAACCTGCGCGCCTTCCTGCTGCGGCCGGACGAGGCGCCGCTCAAGTACTACCCGCGGACGCCCTCGTTCGCCTGGTCGCCCGTCACCAGGCGTGACGGCTCCTACGAGTTCGAGCTGGCGACGAACCGCTCGTTCACAGACTCGGCGGTGCTGTTCTCGTACAAGAACCTGAAGATGCCGGCGGTCTCCGTCGCCCACCAGCTGCCGTGGATGACCGGCGTCCCGTACGCGCTCTGGGCCCACGTGCGCTGGGTCTCCGGCGACGGCAAGCAGGTCACTCCGTGGAGCACGCCGTTCGGCTTCAACCTTCGCTGGGCGGACGGCGACTTTCCGCAACGGCTCAGCGCGCCCGAGGGGATGATGCGGTGGAAGCCGATCGACGGCGCCACGCGCTACGAGGTGCTCTTCCCGGACATCAGCCCGCCGTACTCGTTCGAGACGACGACGAACGCGGCCGACGAGCGCGAGTTCTTCACCTTCAAGCAGGACAACCCGGCGATCTGGTCGGCCGTGCGCTGGCGCGTCCGCGCGCTGCGGTACGTCGACGACAAGGACCTGCTCAAGAACGGACTGCCCCGCGTCTCGTACGGGCCGTGGAGTCAGACCTTCACCTCCGTGAACCCGCCGCTCTCGCTCGGCAGCCTGAGTGCGACGGACACGATCTCCGACGTGTGGGACAGCAAGGGCCAAGCCGTGAAGCCGCACGAGCTGATGCCGGGATTCGCCTGGAGCCCGTCGGCGGCCGTCCTGAGCCCGCTCGGCTGGGTGGGCTCGAGCCTCTACCGGGTCTACATCTTCACCGACGACCACTGCGTCAACCGGGTCTTCACCGGATCGGTCGTCGGCAGCCCCGCCTACGTGCCTCGCGTGTCCGGTGGGCCGCTCGCGCTGCCCGGCACGATGAAGGCGCTGCCGGACTGGAACACCGCCCCGTACCTGACGACCTGGGGGGACGAGGGCAAGGTGTTCGACGCGACCGGCAAAGCCGTCAAGTCGAACGAGCTGCCGGGGAAGGGCTCCGCGGACGCGAGCGTCGACCTCTGGGATTCCGGCTGGCCGAACGGCCGCTACTACTGGACGGTCGTTCCCGTGAGCGCGGTGCCGAGCTCGAAGCTCACCCCGGGTACCGCCTACGACGGGAACATCGAGTACGACGACGCGGTCGTGCCGCAGGACCAGTGCGAGGCCGGCATCGGGATGAGCTTCGGCAAGATCACGCAGCCGGTCGTCACCGCGCGGTCGAGCACACCCTGGGTCTCGGGTCTCGCACCGAGCGGACGCGTGATCGCGTCGGCCGCGAAGGTGCCGACGGTTCACGATTCGCCCCTCGTCGCGTGGGAGCCGGCCGCCGGCGCAATGACGTACGAGGTTCAGCTCTCGCGCAGGTCGTATCCGTGGAAGACCACGTGGACGACGACCACTGCGGCGACGTCGGTCGTCCTCCCGCTCGCCAAGACCGACGTCGGCACGTGGTGGTACCGCATCCGCGGCATCAACCCGGCGCTCCCTGCGGGCGCGCAGGCGATGAGCTGGTCGAAGCCCGTCC
>JABFWJ010000115.1 GCA_013362295.1 Thermoleophilia bacterium | reverse complement strand
GCGGCACGAAGCCGCCATCCTTGGTCGAGATCAGGAAGTCCTCGTCTCCGACCTCGTGGTAGATCTGCACGAACTCGCGGAAGGACGCCTTTCCGCCGCCGGGGATGATGCTGGCTTCCCAGCCCGACTGGAGCGGCGCGCCCGTCGTCATGTTCAGATAGGTGGCGCCGGGCGGCTCCACCGCGAGGACGCCGAACAGACCGTGGTCGACCGCCTGCCGGTTGCCCGGCCCCGGCCGCATGTAGTGCGCGCCCTCGAGCGTCGGGTCGTTCGGCACGTAGTAGCGATAGGTGCGCGAACCGCCCAGCGCGACGTCGGAGGGGAAGTTCTGGCCGACCGCGTCACCCGACGAGCCCGACTCGAACGAGAGCCCATCGATGTGGATGCCGTACGGTCCGCCCGACGCGTTGTTGGTGAAGTTGATCTCGACGCAGTCGCCCTCGTTCGCGCGGATCGTCAAGGGCTGGATCGGATCCTCGCGCAGGCCGATCGAGACGCGGTTCGGGAGACCCGCGGCCTCCTCCGCGCGCACGTCGGCCACGCGGTCGGAGAGGACGTACATCTTCCCGGTCGGATCGTGGTCGCCGAAACGGTTGAGCGTGATGTCGACGTTGATCGCCTGCACGTCGAAGCTCTTCACCGGCGCACTCGCCGGACAGGGCGCACCCGGGCCGGGATCGGCCGCACGCACCGACCCGCCGAGCGACGCAGCCGCGAGCAGCGCGGCGCTTACCGCAAGGAGGATCACGCGACTGCGCGACAACCGGCGGCCGGACGGCCTGCGGTCGGCGAAGACGAGCGACGCCCCGAGCGCGGCCACCGGGAGCGCAATCGCCAGCGACAGCAACGTGTCGCGCGCGATCCGCACCGGAGGCGGCAACGCATCGGCCTCGCTCGCACCGAACAACCAGACCCGCGCCGGATACGACGCGGCGAAGGCGAGGCTGGCAGCAGGGGCGGCCGCCCCGGCTGCAATCGCCTGCCGGACGAGCGCCGAAGCGCCGTCGCCGGGCGCCAGCTTCCGCGCCGCAAGGCGGATCGCGAGCGCCACGGCGACGACGACGCCGGGGATCGAGAGGGTCGCTGCACCGAGCCAGTGCACGAGCAGCGACGGGCCACCGTGGTTGTGGCCGCCCTGGAAATGCCGCAGAAGGACCATCCACCCGCCCACGCCGTAGGCCAGGACGAGCCCGAGGAGCAACGTGACACGGACGCCGTGCCGCCAGTTTGCCCCATTCATGTCGGTTGTACGTGCCGTGTTCATGCCGCGTTGCTCCTTGGACCGCAGGTTCAGTGGACGTGGGGAACTAGTGGTTGTGGCCCTGCCTCAGGGCTGCTTGGACTGCCGCGAGCGACCCGCCCGGGCGCACCGGCCCGAGGTCGAGCGCCAGCGGTGAGCGACCGCGTTCGCGGAACTCGAGCGAGAGACGAGTTCCGTTCGGGTTGAAGCGCGGGATGACGAAGCCGACCGTCGTCTCCATCGCAGACCGCGCCGAGAGCCGACCCGCGCGAACGCTCGTCGAGGCCGACTCGTAGGTCTTGGACTTGCCGCCGCGCCGCTCCAGACGGAGGACGAAGTCGGCGGGGTCGTAGGCGATCGTGCTGCCGCGCGCGTTTCGCAGCGCGAGCACGAGCTGCACCTGCATCTGATCCGCCTTCACGAGGCTGTGGATGCCGTGCGTCATCCCGGCCAGCGCCTTCGGCGTCAGGCCGCGGATCTGCGCAACGCTCTCCACCTCGACGGAGCCGAAGCTCGTACGGAACGGCACGCCGAGACCCGAAGGTCCGACGTGCAGCTCGGTGCTCGCGCTGCCCGTCTGGAGCAGCCGTACGCCGAGCAACGCGCCGCCGACGGCGAGCGCCAGCACGCAACAGAGGTAGAGGATTGCTGCCGGCCGCAGGCGGACGGCCCCACCTGTGGCCGGAGCGCCCTTGGTCGACAGCGGTGAAGCAACAGCTGTCGCACCGATCCGTTCCATCGTCGTCATCTCGAGCTCGGACTCCTCAAAGTCGTCGTTCATTCCCTGGTCGCCGCCGTTCGCGCCGAGCCGTGTGCGGTGCCCCGTCGGGGCGACACCGCACCCTGCTCTGCCTGCCGCTACTGGCGAAGATGGCACCGTTGAGGCGACATCAGGTCGCTGATGACGGTCATGTCATCCAACTGTCACGGGCCAGTAATCGCCGATTGCGGTGCCGCCCCCGAAGGGGCGGCACCGCACGTGTCCTGCTCGTCTCGGTTAGCCCATGCCAACCGCCGAGGCGAGGCCGTCGGCGAACGACGTTCCCGTCGTCCACGTGTTCGGCATGGCCGTCAGCGTCGTGCTGAGGCTCGTCTCCGAGCTTCCGGCCCCGACCGCTGCGCGGTCACGGAACGCGATCGTCCCGGAGGGTGCGAGCACCGCGATCCAGTAGGTCTGGCCCGCGGTCACCGACGCCGGCGGGACGGACACGCTGTTCTGCGCGTTCGTGACCGGCGCCGAGATCGTCCCCGTCGTCAACAGCGTCCCCGGGTGGTTGCCGGCGGCGTTGTTGTAGAGGGCGATCTTGACACTGCCTGCGGTCGACGTTCCGTCGAGGAAGACACGCAGCGTCGACACCGAGCCGGTTGTGGCAGCGGTGTACTTGAACGCCTCGGCCGTGCCGGCCGTGTCCGTGTCCACCTTCGTCTCCGTCGTCGCGTTTCCGACCAGGACTGCGAGTCCGGGCGCGGGCGGCGGCGGAGCCGCGGTGACAGTGCCTGCTGCCCAGGCCGAGAGCTGACCGTCCGAGAAGGAGGCACCACTCGTCCACGTACCGGGCAGGCCCGACAGACCGGTGACGCCGCTCACCTCGGAGCTCCCGGCAGCTACGGCTCCGCGGTCGCGGAAGCGCAGGGTGCCGGACGGGCCGAGGATCGCGACCCAGTAGGTCGAACCGGCGGACACAGCCGGGCTCGGGCCCGTGACCGTGACCGTGTTGAACTGACCCGCGACCGGAGCCGCGAGCGTGCCGGAGACCTTGAGCGTCCCCGGATGACCTGCGTTGTTCGTGTAGAGCCCGGCCACGAGGCTGGTCGCGGTCGAGCCGGTGTCCACGTACACGCGCAGCTGGTTCACGCTGCCCGCGTTACCCGACGACACCTTGAACGCCTCGGCCAGGCCGGGGGCGTTCGAGTCCAGCTTCGGGCTGACTGACTGATTCCCGAAGATGAACGCCGACGGCGGCGGAGGCGTGATGCCCGTACCGGTCAGCGGGATCGTGTGCGGGCTTCCTGTCGCGTTGTCCGCGATCGCAAGCGTCCCGGTGCGGGCACCGGCGACGGTCGGCTTGAACGCGACGTTCACCTGGCAGCTCTTGCCGGCAGCGAGGGACGCCCCCAGGCAGCTGGTCTGCCCGGCGGTGACCGGCGTGACAGCGAAGTCGCCGGTGGTCGTCAGGCTGCTGACGACCAGCGGTGCGTTGCCGGTATTCGCCACCGTCACGACCTGCGACGGCGACGTGGTCCCGACGTTTGCGCCGCCGAACGAGAGGCCCGCTGCCGACGACGGGGTCGTCGTGACCGCAGGAGCCGTCGCCTGTGCAATGGTCAGCGTCTGGTCGGCGAACTGGAGCAGCTCGATGTTCCACAGCGTGTCGTCGCCCTCGCCCTTCGGCGCCGGGTCGAACTCGGCGCCGACGCTCAGGCTGTCGAGCACGTTGACCGACCCGTCTGGGTTGGCGGTGATCGTGTACTGCGAGCGCGGGCCCGCGTACACCGCCGTGTCGACATCGGCCGGACCCGCGTTGTTCGCGAGGTAGCGAACGATCACGAGGTTGCCTGGGTCGACCTGACCGGCCATGATCGCGTTCTGCAGCGTCGGGCCGACAGGGTTCCCCTTGGCGTCGTGCAGGTACTGGTTCTCCAGCAGATCGGTGGTGCCGATCTCGGTCGCCGGGTCGGCCGGGTTCGTGCGGACGCTGATGCGCACGCGGAACTCCCGGTCGCCGTCGATCACGTCGTTACCGGTGCGACCCTCGATCGAGTCGTTGCCGGCGCCGCCGAACAGGATGTCGCCTTCGCCCCAGACCGGGCCCACGAGCGGGCACCGACCGGAAGCGGAGATCGCCGAGACTTCGGCGGCGGTGTGCGTCCACGTCGCGACGGGCGGCAGGATCGCCGAGAGTCCCTGCACCCGCGCGAGGCCCGCTGCGTCGATCGCATCGCAGCCCTGGAAGCCGGCGCCGCCGATCAGACGCGGGATCCCGACCACATTGTCCGTGCCCTTGATCACGTCGTTGAACGACGAGCCGGAGTCGGACTCCGTCTCCTGCCAGCGATCGCGGTTGACGATCACCTGGATCGGCAGACCGCCCAGGTTGTTGTTGATCATCATGTCGTCGTTCGCGGGCACCGTGTTGTATTGGTTGATCGCGAAGTCGAACCCGCCTGCGCCGGCGTTCCGCTCGATGGCCGAGTTCATGGCCATGACGTCGTCGCCGCCTTCGGCGTCGTAGTCGTTCTCGCCCGGCTGGCCGATCATCACGTCATTCCCGGGGTTGAACTCGCCGGGGTCGTCGAAGAACGGAGCCTCGTGGTCGCCGGCCCCGATGTCCTGGCCGGTACCGAACTCCATCCAGTCGTCTCCACCATCGCCGAACGGTGCGTCAGTACCTGCACCGGCCATGATGTAGTCGTTGCCTTCGCCACCGAACTCCTCGTTGTCGTTGGCGCCGCCGTTGATGAAGTCGGCTCCGTCGTTGCCGCTGATCAGGTCGTTGCCGGGACCGCCGTCGATCGCGTCGTCCCCAGGCCCGCCCTTCAGATTGTCGGCACC
>JABFWJ010000483.1 GCA_013362295.1 Thermoleophilia bacterium | reverse complement strand
GGCTGGCTGCGATCTCCTTCTTGTCCATCCCGTCATGTTTAGGATCGGTCGATGACG
Source organism: Thermoleophilia bacterium (assembly GCA_013362295.1). GTDB lineage: Bacteria > Actinomycetota > Thermoleophilia > Gaiellales > Gaiellaceae > PALSA-600. The sequence continues at coordinate 4,743 of JABFWJ010000483.1, read as the reverse complement.
TTTTCCGGATCACTGATCCAGAACGCGATCTATATCGCGCAGCAGCCGCCCGAGTGGCCGGTGTCGGCGGAGGACTGGGAGCAGGCGGCCCACGAGCGGCTGGACGCCGGCGCCTTCGGCTACATCGCCGGTGGGGCGGGTGCCGAGTCGACGATGCGGGCGAACCTCGCTGCGTTCCGGCGCTGGCGGATCCGCCCCAGGATGCTGGCGGGAAACGCGGTCCGGGACATCTCCGTCGAGGTGCTCGGCATGCGCTCGCCGGCGCCGTTCTTCCTCGCGCCGCTCGGCGTGCTCTCGATCGCACACGCGGAGGCGGAGGTGGGCGTCGCCCGGGCCTCCGCGTCGTCCGGCGTGCCGCTGCTGCTCTCGAGCGCGGCAACGCACTCGATCGAAGAGGTGGCCGCGACGAACGCGCCGCGCTGGTTCCAGCTCTACTGGGTCAACGACCGGGAGATCTGCGCGAGCTTCGTGCGCCGCGCCGAAGCCGCGGGCTACGGCGCGATCGTCGTCACGCTGGATACGCTCACGCTCGGTTGGCGACCGCGCGACCTGCGGCAGGCGTACCTCCCGTTCATCAAGGGTGAAGGCTGCGGCCAGTACTTCAGCGACCCCGTATTTCTCTCGCGGCTCGACAAGCCCCCGGACGAGGACCCGCTCACCGCGGCCGCGACGATGCTCGCGACGTTCCCGAACCTCGGCCTGACCTGGGACGACCTCGACTGGCTGCGTAGTGAGACGCAGCTGCCGCTCCTCGTCAAAGGGGTGCTCACCGCCGAGGACGCCGAGCGTGCCTTTGAGCACGGCATGGACGGCGTGATCGTCTCGAACCATGGCGGGCGCCAGGTCGACGGCGCAGTCGCCGCCCTGGACGCGCTCGTCGAGGTGCGCGACGCGCTGCCGGAAGCGGTCGTCCTGATGGACGGCGGCATCCGCTGTGCCGCCGACGTGCTGAAGGCGATCGCGCTCGGCGCCGACGCCGTCCTGCTCGGGCGGCCGTACGCATACGCACTCGCCGTCGGCGGGCAGCGCGGTGTCGAGGAGCTGATCCAGAACCTGATGGCGGAGATCGATCTCAATCTCGCGCTCGCCGGCGCGCACTCGATCCGCGACCTCGATCGATCGTGGCTGAGTGCGCAAACGCCCTGAACACGCCATGAGCGGCTGCCTCCGGTGCCGGACGCTTCGTGTTACCGGTACCGGCCGGTGAGGAGCATCGACTGGTTCCGCGCGATGATCGCGGGCGAGGCCGAGCAGCCACCGGTCGCGAAGCTGATCGGGTTCGAGTTGACGCAGGTCGAGCCCGGCCGTGCGGTCTTCGAGCTCGACGCAGGCCCCCAGCACGCGAGCCCGCTCGGCACTGTCCACGGCGGCGTGATCTGCGATCTCGTCGACGGCGCGATGGGTTGCGCGCACGCGTCCCTGCTCGAGGAGGGCGAGACGTTCACGACGCTGGAGCTGAAGATCAACTTCATGAAGCCGGTCTGGCGGGGGCACCTCGTGGCCGAGGGCAAGGTGATCAAGTCCGGACGCACGATCGGCCTCGTCGAGGGGCGCGTCACCGACGAGTCCGGCTCCCTCGTCGCCTACGCGACCTCGACCTGTATGACATTGCGTGACGACGCCGCGCGCGGCCGCTGAGCAAGAACACGGCCGGCGAACGACGCGCCTGGTTCCTGCGCTCTAAGATCGTTGCGTGGACCTGCGCGACACCCCCGAGGAAGCCGCCTTCCGGCAAGAGGTGCGCGAGTTCATCGGGCAGAACCTCCCCGACGGCTCGGCCAGACGCGGCGCCCGGCGGTTCGAGGACGCCGACCGCGAGTGGAGCCGCCGCCTCGGGGCGGCAGGCTACGCGGGGCTGACGTGGCCGAAGGAGTACGGCGGCGCCGGCGCTCCCTACAGCCACCAGGCGATCTTCCTCGAGGAGCTCGCGCGCGCCGAGGCGCCGTCGCACCTCGGCGTGATCGGCCTCGGGATGGCCGGTCCGACGATCATGGCGTGGGGCACGCCAGAGCAGAAGGAGCGCTACCTCTCGAAGATCCTGATGGCCGACGAGATCTGGTGCCAGGGCTTCTCGGAACCCGACGCGGGGAGCGACCTCGCGGCCTCGCGGACGCGAATCGAGGACAAGGGCGACCACTTCCTGGTCAACGGGCAGAAGGTCTGGTCGTCGTTCGCGCACATCGCCGACTTCTGCATCCTCGTCGGGCTCGGCGACCCGGACGCGCCCCGTTACAAGAACCTGACCTACGTGATCGTCGACATGCACGCGCCGGGCGTCGAGGTGCGACCGCTCGTGCAGATCACCGGGCAGCCGGAGTTCAACGAGATCTTCTTCACCGACGTGAAGGTGCCGAAGGAGAACCTCCTCGGCCAGGTCGGCGAAGGCTGGCAGGTTGCGATGACGACGCTCCTGCACGAGCGCGGCACGCTCGGCTTCGCGCTCGCGGCGACGCTCGACGTCGCGGTGCGCAAGCTGCTCGCGCTCGCGAAGGAGCGCAACGTCACCGACCCGATCCTGCGCGACCGGGTTGCGCGCGAGTGGGTCGAGCTGCAGGCGTTGAAGTACACGAACTACCGCTCCCTGACGACCCTCACGAAGACGGGCATCCCCGGGCCGGAGGGCTCGGCCTCGAAGCTCGTCTGGTCGGAGAACAACCAGCGTCTCACCAAGCTCGCGCTCGAGATCCTCGGCTCGCACGCGCATCTCTCGGACGGTGGCGGCTACGCCGACGGCTACTGGCAGGACCAGCAGCTCCGGTCGCGCGGCAACACGATCGAAGCCGGCACGAGCGAGATCCTCCGCAACATCGTCGCGGAGCGCGTGCTCGGGCTCCCGAGGAGCCGATAGACCGTGGACTTCTCGTTCAGCCCGGAGCAGGAAGACCTTCGCCGGGAGGCCCGCGCGTTTCTCGAGGCGAACCCGTCCCCGTCGATGGAGCAGCTGACGGAGCTGGGCTGGGTCGGGATCCTCCGGAGCGGCGACTTCTCCTTCCTCGACGCGGCCGTGATCTTCGAGGAGCTCGGCCGCGTGCTCTACGACGGCCCGTACGTCCTCAACGAGGTCGCGGCTCAGCCGGGCGACGACGTCTGGTCGATCGAGATCGACGGGTTCGTGCCGCACCTCGAGAAGGTGACGCGCGTGCTGACGGCCGACATGCAGGGCACGGGCGCCGCGGGTGAGACGGTCGCGACCGTCGACGAGTCGCTCGGGCTGGGCAGGCTCTCGGCCAACGGAACGGAGCCCGCGGAGGGGACGTGGGAGGACGTCCGCCGGCGCCTGCTCGCCGCGCTCGCGCTCGAAGCGGTCGGGATCGGCTCCAGGGCGACCGAGATGGCGCTTGCCTATGCCGGCGGTCGCGAGCAGTTCGGCCGCAAGATCGGCTCCTACCAGGCGATCGCGCATTCGCTCGTGGATGCCTATGTCGCGGTCGAGCTCTCCCGCTCGCTTGCCTACTGGGCGGCGTGGTCGGTCGCCGAGCAGGACGAGCAGGTCGACCTGGCCGTCGCGGCGGCGAAGTCGCAGGCGGCCGAGGCCGCGGTGCTCGCGTGCGAGAAGTCGATTCAGGCGCACGGCGGCATCGGCTTCACCTGGGAGCATCCGCTGCACCGCTACTACAAGCGTGCGCTGTGGCTCGAGGGCGCGCTGGGCTACGGCCGCGAGCACCGCGCGCAGATCGCGGACTCGCTCCTCTCCTGACCGCGATGGCCGGCGTCGTCGCCCGCCCGAGCGTTCTCGTCACGGGCGCCTCGACCGGAATCGGTCGCGCGACGGCGGAGCGGCTGCAAGGGCGGGGCTGGCTGGTCTACGCGTCCGTGCGCCAGGCGGGCGAGGCGCCCGCGGGCACGACGGAGCTCGTGTTCGACGTCACCGACAGCGCCGCGATCGCCCGCGCTGCATCCCGGGTCGGCGAGCTCGACGCGCTCGTCGACAACGCCGGCATCGCCGTTGCCGCCCCGCTCGAGTTCCTGCCGCCCGAGGAGCTGACCCGCCAGCTCGAGGTCAATGTGGTCGGTCAGGTGCGCGTGCTCCAGGCCTTCTTGCCGATGCTGCGGCGGTCGCGCGGGCGGATCGTGCTGATGGGTTCGATCGGCGGCAAGTCGGCGCTTCCGTTCCTCGGCGCGTACGCAATGTCGAAGTTCGCGCTCGAGGCGATGGCGGACGCGCTGCGGCTCGAGGTCGCGCCGTTCGGGATCCACGTCTCGCTCGTCGAGCCCGGCACGATCGCGACGCCGATCTGGACGAAGCCGCAGCGGGCGGTCGAGGAGTTTCCGCCCGAGGCGGTCGAGCTGTACGGCGAGCGCGTCGAGAAGTTCCGGCGGCTCGCCGCCGACCGCGCGGGCAAGGCGGTCCCGCCTGAGCACGTCGCGACCGCAGTCGAACATGCGCTCACCTCGGAAAAGCCCAAGACGCGCTACCTCGTCGGTCCGGACGCCAAGCGGCGGGCGTACGTCGAGAAGTTGCCCGACCGGCTGCGGGACACGCTGCTCTCGCGCTTCCTGTTCGGGTCGTGAGCGCGCTCAACCTCGCGCTGCGCTTCGCGTGCGAGCTCGCCGCCCTCGTCGCGGTCGGGTGGTGCGGTTGGGAGATCAACCCGGTGCTCGGCGTCGTCTTTCCGCTCGTGGTCGCCGCGGTCTGGGGGCTGTGGAACGCGCCGAAGGCGCGCCGCCGCCTCGCCGACCCGCTGCGGTTCGTGCTCGAGCTGGCCGTGTTCGCGGCCGCGACGGCCGCCTTGCTTTCGGTCG
>JABFWJ010000299.1 GCA_013362295.1 Thermoleophilia bacterium | reverse complement strand
GAGATCAGCGGCACGGTCGAGCACGGGGAGGAGGTGACGACGACCTTTCACAGCCGTCCGCGCGCGGCACGGCTCGTCCTCGGGCCGTGGAACGACGCCCTCTCCGAGCTGGCCGGCCGGCCGCTGCGCCTCGTGGAGCCCGACACGTCCGCCGTCGACCGCGGCCGGAGCGGAGCGGTGACGCTCCTCGCGACGGCGTCGCTCGCCGCGCTCGGCGAGCAGCTCGGCGTCGCCTCCGTCGACGGCCGCCGGTTCCGGATGAACTTCGGCATCGAAGGGCTCCGGGCGCACGAGGAGGACACCTGGATCGGCCGCCGGGTCGCGATCGGCGACGCCGTGGTGATTCCGCTGGGGAACGTCGGCCGCTGCGTGATCACGACGCAGCACCCCGACACCGGCGTCTCCGACCTCGACACGCTGAAGGGGCTCGCGGCCTACCGCCGCAACATCGAGACGACCGAGCCGCTCCCGTTCGGCGTGCACGCATCGGTCGTCCAGCCCGGGACGGTACGGATCGGGGACGCCGTTTCGCCCGCCTGACGCCGAGGAGTGGATCCGCGCACGTGTCGAGCCCACGGGCCCGATCGAAACCGCGCACGAGCGGCCGTGGGCGACCGTGCTGCGCGTCCCGCACACGGACGGCGTCGCGTGGTTCAAGGCGTGCGCTCCGGTGCAGGCGTTCGAGCCGCGACTCTCCGCCGGGTTGTTCGCTCGCTGGCCTGATCGCGTCGCCGAGGTGCTCGCGCACGACGAGGAGCGTGCGTGGCTGCTCCTCGCCGACGCGGGTACCGCGCTGGGCGTCTACGGCAATCCGCCCGAGCCCTGGCTCGACGCGCTGCCGCTGTACGGCGAGCTGCAGCGCGGCGAGACGGGCTACGCGCGCGAGCACCTGATGCACGGCGTTCCCGACCTGCGGGTCGCGACGTTACCGTCGCGCTACGAGGAGCTGCTGCGGCGCGAACTGCCGCTCGAGCGCGACGAGATCGAGCGGCTGTGCGCGTTCGCGCCGCGCTTCGTGGAGCTGTGCGAGGAGCTCGCCGCACACGAGATCCCCGAGACGATCCAGCACGACGATCTGCACATGGCGAACGTCTACGTGCAGGGCGAGCGGATGCGCCTGCTCGACTGGGGCGACTCGTCGATCGCGCATCCCTTCGCGTCCCTCGTCGTCACGTTCCGCTTCCTCGAGGAGATGACGAAGCTGCCGCCGGGCGACCCGTGGTTCACGCGCCTGCGCGACGCGTATCTCGAGCCGTGGGGGCCGGGCCTGGCCGGGGTGTTCGCGCTCGCACTCCGTGTGGGGATCTTCGCCCACGCCTGCGCGTGGGCCCGCCAGCGCGACCACCTACCGGAGGCCGACCGCCGCGACTTCGATCGCTGGTACCCGGTGGTGCTGCGCCGCGCGGTCGCCCGGACGACCGCCTGAAGATCACCCTTCTGCGGGGGTTTACAGGTGGGGGGTAGTGGGGTAAAGTGGGGCAACGTGGACCATGCTGCTGGGTGAACATGAGCATTCCCTCGACGACAAGAACCGCCTCACCCTCCCGGCCAAGCTGCGGGCGGCCTTCGAGGACGGCGTCGTCGTCACGCGCGGGCTCGATGGCTGCCTCTTCGCCTACCCCCGCGCGGAGTGGGAGGAGCTGGCGGGCCGGATCAAGAGCCTCGACCCGCTGTCGCCGGAGGCCCGCGTGATGCAGCGCCACTTCTTCGCCGGCGCCGCGCAGGGCGAGCTGGACAAGCAGGGCCGCATGGTGCTGCCGACGGCGCTGATCGAGCACGCGGGGCTGACGAGGGAGATCACGGTCGCGGGCGTGCACGACCATCTGGAGATCTGGGATCGAGCGAAGTGGCGTCAACAGCTGCACGAGGTCGAAGGGAGCGCGGAAGATGTTGCCGAGCGTCTTGCCAACTGAGTCCGAGCACGTCCCGGTCCTCGCCGAGGAGGTCGTCTCCCTTCTCGATCCGCGGCCGGGCGAGACCATCGTCGACGGCACGTTCGGGGCCGGCGGCCATTCCTCCTTGCTCGCAGCGCGGCTGCGCGGCGAGGGCAAGCTGATCGCGATCGACCGCGACCCGACCGTCGCGCCCTTCTTCGAGCGCTTCCGGCGTGAGACCGGCGTGAAGGCCCGTCTGCATCACGGCGAGTTCTCGACGGTGCTCGAGCACCTCGCGGAGAACGGGGTGCGCGCGGACGTCATCCTGCTCGACCTCGGCGTGTCGTCGATGCAACTCGACCGGCCCGATCGCGGGTTCTCGTATGCGATCGACGCGCCGCTCGACATGCGGATGGACCCGAGCGCCGCGTACTCGGCGCGCGAGCTCGTCAACGAAGGAGACGAACGGCAGCTCGCCGAAATCTTCAAGCGCTACGGTGAAGAACGGTACGCACGCCAGATTGCGCGCGCGATCGTGAAGCGCCGCGGCAGCGAGCCGTTCGAGCGCACCGGCGACCTCGTCGAGGTGATCAAGGCCGCGATCCCCGCGCCCGCCCGCTTCGGCGAGGGCCATCCGGCCAAGCGCGTCTTCCAGGCGCTCCGGATCGAGGTGAACGACGAGCTGGGTGCGGTCGAGCGCGCGCTGCCCGCGGCGCTCGAGATGCTGCGCCCCGGCGGTCGCCTCGGGGTGATCTCGTTCCACTCGCTCGAGGACCGGATCGTGAAGCAGTTCCTGCGCAGGCAGGAGCAGGGTTGCACCTGCCCGCCCGACTTCCCGGTCTGCATCTGCGGCTCCGAGCCGGCGATGCGCGCCACGCCGCGCCGCGCTGTTCGACCGAGTGCGGCCGAGATCGGGCGGAACCCGCGCGCACAGTCCGCGCGGCTGAGGGTGGGGACGAAGGTTGGCTAGCCTCTCGCACGCCACGATCGCAGAGCCGGTTGTACGGCCGCGCCCACGGCCGAAGGCGCGCAGGCGGACACAGGCGCGTGCGCGCGGCGGAATCCTCTGGATCGCCGTGAGCGGGATTCTGCTCGCCGGCGTCGTATTCGTGAACGTGGCGGTGCTCCGGCTCAACCTCGCCCTCGACTCTGCGAACTCCGAGCGCACGCGACTGCGCGCGGAGAACGCGGCCCTGCAGTCGCAACTCTCGAGCGAGCTCGCCTCGGCGCACATCCAGACCCGCGCCGCGAAGGAGTTCGGCCTCGTCTACGTCGACCCGTCGCAGTACCGGTACGTGAACGTCGCGAAGTAGGCCGATGAAGGACAAGCAGGCCAACCGCCGGATCCGCCTGCTGCTCGCCGTCTTCGCCCTCGTCTTTGCCGCCACCCTCGCGCGGGCCGTGTGGCTGCAGGGCGTGCGCGCCGCCGAGCTCGGGAAGATGGCCGAGCGTCAGCACCACGAATCGATCGTCATCCCCGCCGGCCGCGGGACGATCTTCGACCGCGCCGGGGTGCAGCTCGCGATCGGGGAGGCGACGACGACCGTCTACGCCGATCCGCGCCAGGTGAGGCAGCCGCGCGCGATCGCGGTCGCGGCGCAACGGTTTCTCGGTGTCGACGCGAACACGCTCTACCCCCGCCTGCTCGACCGCAGGTCGAGTTTTCTTTACGTGCAGCGCTTCGCGGATCCCAAGGCGGCCGCGGCGTTCCTGCACAAGGGCTTCGTCGGCGTGAACTCGTATCCGGAGGAGCGCCGCGCCTATCCGCAGCGGACGGTCGCCGCGCCCGTGATCGGCTTCGCCGGGACCGACAACAAGGGCCTCGGCGGACTCGAGGTGCAGTACGACCGCAAGCTCTCCGGCAAGACCGGGAAGCAGACGATCGTCCGCGACCCGTTCGGCCGCGCGATCGACGTCGTCAGCACGACGCCCGAGCGCCAGGGCCACGACCTGTTCACGACGATCGACCACTCGATCCAGGCGAAGGCCGAGGCGGTTCTGCGACAGACGATCTCGCACTGGCGCGCGCGTGCGGCGACGGCCGTCGTGCTCGAGCCCCGGACCGGCGCCGTGCTCGCGATGGCGCAGGCGCCGGGCTACGACGCGAACAACGCGAGCAGGGTTCCGTTCGCCCTGCAGCGGAACCGCGCGGTCACCGACACGTACGAGCCCGGCTCGACGTTCAAGCTCGTGACGATCGCCGGTGCGATCTCCAACGGCGTCGTCACCCCGCAGACGCAGTTCACGCTGCCGTACTCGATCCGCGTCGCCGACCGGGTCATCCACGACGCGGAGCCGCGCGGAACGGAGACGCTGACGGTCGCGAAGATCCTCTCGCGCTCCTCGAACGTCGGCGCGATCACGATCGCGGAGAAGCTTGGCTCGCCGGCGCTGATGGAGTGGATCGAGCGGTTCGGGTTCGGCAGCCAGACCGGCATCGACTTCCCCGGCGAGACCCCCGGCCAGCTGCTGCCGCTCGACCAGTGGTCCGGCTCGACGATCGGCAACGTGCCGATCGGTCAGGGCATTGCCGTCACGCCGGTGCAGATGGCGGCTGCCTACGCCGCGATCGCGAACGGCGGCGTCTGGGTGCAGCCGCATCTCGTCGAGAAGATCGGCGGTCGCACGCTGCACGGCTTCAAGCGCCGCCGAATCGTCTCACCCTCCGTCGACGCGGTGCTCAAGCAGATGCTGACGAACGTCGTCGACGAGCACGGCGCAACGGGAAACGAGGCGCAGATTCCCGGCTACACCGTCGCGGGCAAGACCGGGACGGCGCAGAAGCCGGGCACGCACGGCTACACGACGGGCGAGTACGTCGCGTCGTTCGTCGGGTTCGTCCCGGTCGCGAAGCCGCGCTTCGTCGTGCTGGTGATGGTCGACAACCCGCGCGGCGCGATGTGCGGCGGCGTCGTCGCCGCGCCGGCCGTCGCCGA